>DASQLL010000513.1:0-6109 GCA_035630035.1 Pyrinomonadaceae bacterium
AAATCTCGGATTTGAAATTTGAGCTTCGAGATTTCAAAGCGCAATCTCTTAACCTGCCTCCTGCTCCTGCCTCCCGCCTCCCGTATTCGGCGGCGCGCGCTCAGCGTTTCGCGGGCGGCTTCACAGGAGCCTTATCGGCTTCGGGTTTGACGGGCGGCTTGGCCGGAGTCGCATCGTCTGCGGGCTTGGCCGGGGTCGCGTCGGTCTCCCGTTCGCGCTCGGAGGGCAGGAGGTTCGACGGGTCGGGACTGTCCGGCGAGGTGTGCGTGTGGACGATCTTCCATTCCGCGCCGATCTTCTGGTAGACGAGCGTGAGGCGTCCCGTAGCATGTTCGGGCTGGCCGTCTGCGGTCTGCGTCTGATCCCAGAAGCACGTGACGATGGCGGCGCTCGGCCCCAGCGTCTTCACGCGAACGTCGCGCACGTCGAGCTTAACGTCCTTCGTCTTCTCGTAGAGGCTCACGCGGTTGCTGTGCGCCTGCGCCCAGCCGCGCGTCACCGTCCCGTTGTTGTTGAAGATGGCGAGCTGCGGCGAGTTCCAGTAGAGCTTCATCACCGCTTCGGCGTCCGTGCGTCGTATGCCGTCAACGAGCGAGTCGAAGGCTCCGCGGACGGCTGCGGCCTGCGTCGTGCCCGTCTGCGCCGGCGCGCTCTTCGGCGCGGGAGTGGGGCGCGGGGCGGGTTTTTTCAGACGCTCGATGGGAATTATCTCCTGCGCTAAGCTCGTCGCCGCGAGCGTGAGGACGAGCGACGCGATGAAGAATGATTTTCTAAGCATTGCCGAATACCTCTCTCGAAAAATTCGCGCCGCGACGGTGGAACGAACTGCCACGCGCGCGACGCGAGATTAACACGAAACTTTAGACCAGCGCGGACGCATCGCGCAGGCGTTTGACCGAACGCTCGCGCCCGATTACCTCGAACAACTCGAACATCGAAGGGCCGACCGACTGGCCCGACAGCGCCGTGCGCGACGCGTTGATGAGCAGTCCGGCCTTAACGCCCGCGCTCTCCGAGAACTCGCGCAGCGCGCTCTCTATAGCCTCAGTCGTCCACGGCTCGACGCTTTCAAGGCTTCCGGCGAGGCCGGGCAGGAGCTTCTTGAGCCGCGCCTCCTTCTTCAGATTCTTCGCTACGGCCTGCGGGTCGAACTCGAAGTCGTCGGCGAAGTACGCGCGCCCCTGTCCCGTAAAATCCTTGAGCGTGTAGAAGCGTTGGCGCATGAGTTCAAGCGCGCGCTCGAACCACACGCGCTCTCCCGACTCGTACTCCGGCCTCCAGAGCGTTGCCGCTTCAAGCTCGCTTCTTACCATCGGCACGAGTTCCGCTATCGGCAACGTGCGTATGTACTCGGCGTTCATCCAGAGCGCCTTCTGGTCAGTCCACTGGCGCGCGTCCTGTTCGCTGAAGTTGAAGACGGCGTTCGAGCGATGCACGCCTTCGAGCGCGAACTGCTCGACCATCTCTTCGAGCGACATGATCTCTTTGTTCTCTTCGCCGGGCGACCAGCCGAGAAGCGCGAGGTAGTTGCGAAACGCCGCGGGCACGAAGCCCCGGTCGCGGTATGTCGTAAGACTTACGACCTCGCCGTGCTTTCGCTTCGAGAGCTTCGCCTTGTTCGGCGCGAGTATGAGCGGGAGGTGCGCGAACGTTGGGACGGGCGTGCCGAGCGCCTCGTAGATGAGAACCTGCTTGTGCGTGTTCGTCAGGTGATCCTGCCCGCGTATGACGTGCGTGATGCCCATCTCTATGTCGTCCACGACGACCGAGAGGTTGTAGAGCGGCGACAGATCGCCTGAGCGTAGAAGCACGAGGTCTTCTATCTCCGAATGCTCGCGCGACTGCTCGCCGTACACGGCATCAACGAAGCGCGTCCGCCCCTCGCGCGCGACCTTGAGACGGACGGCGAACGGCTCGCCCGCGTCGGCTCGGCGGCTGGACTCTTCGAGCGGCAAGTCGCGGAAAGGATTCGCGCGGTGATCCGTGCCCTCGCCCACGGACTGCGAGCGAGCGCGCTCCGCGATCTCCTGCTTTATGTTCGCGTCCGCGCGTTCGCCCTTCGGCGTGAAGTCGCGGTACGCCTTGCCTTCGGCGACGAGTCGCAAGGCGGCGGCGCGGTGCTTGTCGGCGTTGCGCGACTGGAAGACTATCTCCTCGTCGTAGTCCGCGATGCCGAGCCACGCTAAGCCTTCGAGGATCGAGCGCGTTGACTCGTCGGTCGAGCGCTCAAGGTCTGTGTCCTCGACGCGCATGAGAAACTTGCCCCCCGTCTTACGCGCGTAGAGCCAGTTGAACAGCGCGGTGCGCGCGCTGCCGATGTGCAGATAACCCGTGGGCGATGGTGCGAAGCGGACGCGGACAGTCATAAAAGACGTGACAGGTGACAAGTGACGGGTGACAAGTTCTTCCCTTACCGACCGTCGCAAAAAATTAAAACGAGTGACCGGACGGGACAAGTCTTAATCTTGTCACCTGTCACTTGTCACTCGTCACGGTTGTTGGCGGAGATGGCAGGATTCGAACCTGCGATAGGCTTTTGACCTATAACGGTTTAGCAAACCGCCGCCTTCAGCCACTCGGCCACATCTCCGCGAAAGGCGAAACGATATTCTAGCCCGCCGACTTCGATTGTCAAGCCGCAGCGCCTACCGTTTCGCGCCGCGAAAACTTCTGAATACATCTTTCGCCGTTTGGTGCTAAAGTTCCGCCTCGCACGTCCCGACTTTCCATTTAACAGGAGACTTGCCTCACGTGCCCGATTCAAATAACAAACAGCCCGTTGTAATGGTCAGCAGCACAGCGCGCGACCTGCCCGAACACCGCAAAGAAGTGATGGATGCATGTCTGCGGCAGGGCATGTTCCCAAAGATGATGGAACAACTGCCCGCGAGCGATGCCGAAGCCATTGAGGCATCGCTCAAGCTTGTAGATGAAGCGGACATTTACGTCGGCGTCTTCGCACACCGCTACGGCTATGTGCCGAAGGAGAATAACCCGCAACAGATTTCCATCACCGAGATGGAATACGCCCGCGCCGTCGAGCGCAAAATTCCGCGCCTGATTTTCATCATTGACAAGAACCTTCCGCTTGCTGACTTCACCATCAACGACATAGATTTGGGCAAGAGCGCGGAGAAGCTGGCGCAGTTCAAGAGTCGTATTGAGACGGAGAACATCGTCAACTTTTTCAAATCACCTGCCGATCTGCGCGCGCACGCCATCAACAGCCTGTCGCAGCTACGCCAGCCTGACCTTGAGACGTTTCACTACGTCAGCGACATCCCCGCGCCGCCCGAAGCCTTCATCGCGCACCCTTACACTTTGCTGCAAACTCACCGGCTCGTCGGACGCCAGCCCGAACTCAACCTTCTGACCGACTGGGTCGCCAAACCGGATTCGGAAATCTACAAGGCGCGCATCCTTAACATCGTCGCCATCGGCGGCCTCGGCAAGAGCGCGCTCACGTGGAAGTGGTTCAACGACATCGCCCCGCAGGAGATGAAGCCGCTCGCAGGTCGCATGTGGTGGAGCTTCTACGAGTCGGACGCGACCTTCGAGAACTTCGTCACCCGCGCGCTTGCTTACGTGACACGGCGGAAGCTTAAAGAAGTGCAGCAGATTCCCGCGCCCGAACGCGAGACGCAACTGCTCGCCGCGCTCGACCGCGAGCCGTTCCTGATAGTGCTGGACGGATTGGAGCGGATGCTGATTGCGTATGCGCGTATGGACGCAGCACGCCTTGAAGACAGTCAGGTGGGCAATCAAAGAAGTCTTCGCAAGACCGCCGACCCGCGCGAGGGCCGTTTCTTAAAGAAGCTCGCGCAGGTCAAGAGTTCGCGCATCCTTGTAAGCACACGCCTTTACCCTGCCGAGCTTGAGACTGAAGGCGGAGACCCGATACCGGGTAGTTTCAGGCGTGACCTTAAAGGACTGTCTGACGAAGATGCGGTCGAACTCTGGCGCGCTTTTAACGTAACAGGCTCGCGCGACTTGCTGCTGCCTGTTTTCGCCACCTTCGACAAACATCCACTGCTCATTCAGACATTGGCGGGAGAGGTGAAACGCTATCGCCGCGCGCCGGGCAACTTTGAAGAGTGGCGCAAGGCCAATCCGCGATTTGACCCGACTAAGTTCCCGCGCTTACAGGACGCGATGAGTCATGTGCTGCAATTCGCCCTGCGCGGGTTGGACAATAAAGCGCGTAAAGCATTGCAAGTCATCACAGCGTTTAGAATGCCGGCTACTTATGACACGCTCACCGCTCTATTAGTCGGTAAGAGCAAGAACCGCTTTGATCTTCGTACCAGCAAGCTTGTGGCTGAAGAAGGAAAACTTTTTGATGAAGAAACAAATTTAGACGCAGCTTTAACAGAGTTGGAAGACCGTGGATTAGTCGGTTGGGACAAGCGCTCCAACCGCTACGACCTGCACCCGATTGTGCGCGGCGTAGTGTGGGGTGGCTTGCGCGAAGACACGCGGCGCGGCGTCTATACGAGTCTTCACGCGCACTTTAAAGCTTTACCGATGATTGCTGATTGGAAAAAAGTTAATAGTCTCGAAGACCTGACGCCCGCCATCGAATTGTACAACACCCTGATCGGACTGGGACGTTATGATGATGCCTTTGTAATTTTTCGCAAACGGTTGGAAAAAGCCGCGCTCTACCGTTTGAGCGCAATCCGTCAGCGAATCGGACTTCTGGAAATGCTCTTTCCCGATGGACTGAGCCAGTTGCCGCGTTTGAGCAGTCGAGACAGACAAGGCTCCGCGGTCAGCTCGCTGGCGATAGGGTATCACTTCGGCGGACAGCTAAGAGATGCAATCCCTCTGTTTCACCGCGACATCAAAATTTGTTTGGAGATAAAGAATGACGCTAACCTCAGCACTGCCTTGCGTAACCTATCAGATACATTACGGCTGTCAGGCGCGCTATTTGAGTCGGAGTCCGTTGCGCGTCGCGCCTTGCTTATCATACGCGAGCAGCATGATCGCAATTGGGAAGCGCCCAGCTTGGATCGACTTGGGTTGACGCTAGCGGCGAAGGGAATTACGAACAAATCCAAGTCTGCTCTACAACGATCATTGCGAATGTTTGTTGCACAATCTGATAGCCAAGGTGAAGGGGTCAACAACTCTAATCTCGCGCAAAGGGCACTGTGGCTTGCCGAGGTTACTGTTGCGCTATCGTTTGCAAACCGCGCGTGGGAACTGGCTCATGCTCTGAATCTTGAGGGCGATTTCATCCGCGCGTCGCGCGTGCAAGGCGAGGCAGCATTGGGATTGGATAATTTCGCCGCAGCCGACGAGCGGCTGCATCATGCGCTCACCCGCGCGCGGATGGTGAACCTGATTCAAGAAGAACTCCCCGCGCTCGTTGCGCTGGCTGAGTTACGACGACGGGAGGGAGAATTGGATGCCGCGCGAGAATTGCTGGATGATGTCTGGGACCCAGCGGAGCGCGGGCCATTCCCGCTCATTCATGCCGACGCGTGCAATGTGCTGGCGCAGATTGAGCGTAACGAGGGCGACAGGGCGGCGGCGATTGAGGCGGCGACGAAAGCTTACAAATTGGCGTGGTGCGATGGGCCGCCGTTCGCGTATCACTGGGGGTTGGAGAAGGCGCGGGCGTTGCTGGCGGAGTTGGGGGCGGAGGAGCCTGAGATGCCGCCGTTTGACGAGTCGAAGTTTGAGCCGATGCCGGAGGTGGAGATTGATCCGGCGGATGAGTTCGGGGCGGGGAGTGTCGAGGGACGAAGTCCGGCGGATGAGTCCTGACCTCACGCGTAACAACTCTAAGAAGCTGTGTTCAAAGCTCCGTCAGGAGCGGGATGTTTGTAGCACGAGCCGTTCTCTTTTCCGGCGAAGCTCCGTAGGGGCGGAATGTACGAAACATTCCGCCCCTACGGAGCTTGAGGTCGTTAAGTCACGCAGGTCTACAAACATCCCGCTCTTACGGAGCTAACTTTTCAAACAGCTTCTAACCTCGACTTTATCCATTTTCGATCTTTGAAAACAAAACGGAAGGCCGCGTAAGCTGATTGACCAACTCCGCCAAGAGAGGTCTTTCGATGCTCACACTGCCTTCCGAACTGACGAGCCTGATTGTAGC
>DASQLL010000514.1:0-7860 GCA_035630035.1 Pyrinomonadaceae bacterium
AGTTTGCTCTTGTAGGTGGCGAGCGCGAGCCGCTGGATGATGTACGGATCTTCGGGCCTGCCGGGCCCCCCCTGCTTCATCATCGTGCGGACGGTCGTGAGCAGCGTCTTCGCGCCGTTGAAGTCCCCCGCGCTTATCGCCTTGTCCGCCTGCTGCATCAGCACGCCGATGGTGGGCGAGTCGGGCGTCGGCGAGTCGTCCGCCGCGCCGGCGTCAGGCAGGGTAGCGACCGGCGTCTCGCCCGGCAGCGAGGGCGGGACGAGGTCTTTCAGGAACACGTAGACAGGGCTGTCGGTGGCGGGCGGGTTCTTAGAAACGGCGTCGGCGATGGCGCCCGTCAACTCCTTCTGGGCACGCCTTCCCTCGCTGACGCCGATGTCTTCGCCCAAGTGGTGGTACTGCCTGACGGGGACGAGTCTGACATCGAAGGGGAAGTACTTGACGGCGTCCTCGCAGATGACGATGGTCGTGTAGGGGCGCAGCCCGTGGCGGATGCCGAGCTGGTAGTAGGCGTCGCGGTTCGAGGTCGAGAGGTCTGCTATCACCACGTCCGCCTTCAGCAGTTGCTCGTACATCGGCACGTCAATCACGCCCGAGTGGACGATCTCGTCGGCGCGGACGCACTCCAGCCCCGCCGCCTCGACCGCGGGCTTGATGATGTACCTGTACGACGCGTCTAGGTTGAGCTTGCGCCCGGTCTCGAAGTCTACCTTTTCGCCGAAGCCCATCACGACGAAGCAGGTCTTCCGCTCGACTTTCTCCGCCGGCTCATGCTCGCCCGCGGCCTCGTGTTGCGGGGCGATGACGTAGCGGGCGCCGTGCGCCGTACGCAGTTGTATCTCGACCGGCGGGGCCTCGACCTTGCGCTGCTCGCCTTTGGCGAGCAGCACCTGCTCGGTGTGTCCGCCATGCTCCCCCTTCCAGGATAGCTCGACGATCAGCGGGTTCGTGCCGGGCACAGGGATGATGTTGTCGGGCGGGGCGGGGCCGCCGACGAGCACGCCGCCTTCCACGAGCTGCACCCCGAGGTCGAACGGGGGCAGGTTCTTCGGGATCGCCCACGAGAGCCAGTCCGGGAGGTCGGCCCCTTTCGATTTTTCGTCGAGGGGGAGGTTGGCGCTGAGGCGGAAGTAAGAGGCGGCGGCCAGCGTCTGCGCCGCCCCGAGCCCCCTGACTTCTTCGGGCAGGCGCGGCAGCGCGCTCGCGACCCAGTTCAAGAGACCCGAGCGCCCCTCGTCGCGCCTCAACGTCTCGGTGACTGACTCTAGGAGCGTCTCTATCTCGCGCAGCGCACGGGCGTCGAGTTTCGCCGACAAGCGGTTGATCTTCTCCTCCAGGATGACGGTTGGCGGGCCGCCGCGGTGCATCTCTTCCGTGAGATGCCAGGCCTTCTCGAACCGGCCCGGCTTCCGGGCGAGGTCTTGGCGGAGGAGTTGCGCCGCGCGGGGCAGCAGCGTTATCCCGCGCCGGCTCCGCGTCTGCACCACGTGGCTCAGCCAGAGGTCGGCCTCGGCCCCGACGTCAACGTCTTTGAGGAGTTCGAGGCGTGCCCGCCGCAGCAGTTGCGGCTCGATTAGGACGGCGAGCGAGACGGCGCGGGCGAGTCTCAGCGCGCCGGGGCTTTCGTCGGCCAACTGGCTTATCAGTTGTTCTTCGTGGCTCATGCGGCGAGTAGGTCTTACTAGGCGTGGCCCTTGCCGACGCGGGCGTGGATCGAGGAGGCGCTCGTGCCCCTATCCCACTGGATGATCGTCATCAGGCGGTGGAGGGCGGGGTGGCAGCGCTCCGGCGCGTAGGGCACGAAGGCCACAATCGGGCAGCCGCGACGGCGCAGCCGGTCGGCGAAGGCCAGCCACTCCCCCGCGCCCGCCGGCGCGACCGTTGAAGGCGGGTAGCCCACACCCAGGTCTGTCAGCAGGAGCACCACCGTCCCGCTGCTGGGCAGGTGGCGCTCCATGTAAGGCTCCCACCCTCTCTTGCCGCCGCGCCCCGCCTTACGCGTGGGGTAGCCCTCGAAGTATAAAATCTGCGCGCGCCCCTCCCCGACGACCTTCTGTATCTCGGCCTCCAGCCAGCTCTGGTCTTCGAGAAAGGGGAGCATCGTCTCGCTGCGGTCTACGAGCACTTGGACGCCGCGCGCGAGAGTGGGGCGCGCGAACCTCGGCAGACTCGCGCTCGGCTCGCCAGCCGCGACCTGCTCGACGACCCTTTTGATGTCGAGCGGGCCGTCGTCGCTGCGACTGGAGAGGGCGCCGCTGAGGATCGCGCGCGTCCAGAGGGGGAGCAGGAGCGGCTCGAAGGCGCGCGGCGCGGCGTCGCCCTGCCCGGCGGCGGCCGGCAACAGAGACGCGCCCGGCCGCAAAGGCTGGACGCCGCCTTTGTCGTCGCCGACCCTTCTTACGCGCGAGGGTATGACGGGCCCCACATCCTCTTCGAGGGCGGGAGCCGCTCCGTCTTGAGAAACATCACCGGCGTCCTCCTCCGTCTGCGTGGCGGCGTCCGGCCCGGGCGGCTGCTCCTCCTCGGCGGGCTCCGCGTCATCTTCATCGTCCTCGTACCGTCCCGCGCGCCCGCGCCCGGCCACCCTCCGGGCCGCCTCGGCGCGCGCGTCGTCGCCGAGAGAGCGCGCGTCCGCATCGGTCGCGCCCGCCGCTGCGTCCTCCTCGTCCTCCGGGCCGGCGGGCGCCTTGAATCCGAGCAGCCGCGCGATGGCGACCCTAGCCGCCTCGTCGGCCTTCAGCTCCGTGAACGCGTCCAGCAAGTCGCCCAGCGAAATTTCACCTCTTGGGTTCAACCTGCCCTCCCGGCCGCCTCTGTTTCCAGAGCGTCATCTGGACTAATTTCTCCCAGGCCTCGGAGTCCGAGTTGATCTCCAGCCGGTAGCAGGCGCGCAGCGTGTCGAGGTACTCCGCCGGGCTCGGCATGTTGTCCCCCGCCTTCCCCGAAGCGGGGAGGGTTTGGCTGATCTGGTCGGCGACCTTGTCCAGCAGCTCTTGGCTCACGCCGGGGAAGTGCGCCCTGCCGATCTGCTTTAACCTCTCCGGCGGGGTCGCCGGGAGTTCCACCTCGACGCAGCGCCGCAGGAAGGCCGTGGGCAGCTCACGCTCGCCGTTGGTGGTGATGAAGACCAGCGGGGCCGTCTCGCGCGTCGTCTCGACTGACTCCCCCGTCTCCTCGACGCGGAACTGGAGCGAGCCAAGCGGCACCAGCAGATTGTTCGGGACGTCCGGGTCGGCCTTGTCTATCTCATCGAGCAGGACGACGGCGCGGGGCGCGTCCGGGTACTGCTGCTCGCCCGGCTCCTGCTCGGACGTGCGGCGCCGCAGCGCGCTCTCGCGGTTGAAGGCCCACCAGAGGACGCCGGGCACGATGTAGCGGGTCATGTCGGCGCTGAAGGCGCCCTTCCTTATCTGCGCGTCGTGCAGCCGCCGGAGCAGGTCTACTTCCCAGAGCAGGTCGCGCGCCTGCGTCCGCGAGGAGATGACCGTCTCGTAGTAGCGGTACTTGAGAAAGTTGGCGACGTTGCGCGCGAGTGAAGACTTCCCGCCGCCGGACGGGCCGCGCACGAGCAGCGGCCGCCGCGTGGCGAGCGCTACGTTGACGGCTAGGACGATGTCCTCGTTGTAGACGTAGACCGAGCCGCTCCGCTGGTCGCCCACGCCGCCGGGGGTCGCGCCCTCGGCGACGAAGCTGACGACTTCCTCCGGCTTGAATGTCTTTGTGTACTCCATGCGAGTCTCCGTCAGGCCTTCTCGATCAGGATTTTCTTCGAGGTTTTGTAGAACTTGCAGAAATCTTTCTCGAACCCCTCTCCGAGCTGGGGGATGATGAATTCGACTTCGCTCCCGGTGAGCACCGTGTGGCAGAGCGGGTCCGTGCCGGCCAGGAACATGAAGGTGACGGTCTTGAAGGCCTCCCTGAGTCCGGCCAGCTCGTCGGGGCCGATGCCCGCCGCCAGCAGCATGACGACGACCGGCTCGCCCAGCCCTTCGTATTCTTCGAGTTCGCCCTCCAGGTCGGCGGACTCCGAAATGCCGAGCGTAAGGCGCAGCTCTTCGTCCACCTTCGTCTTCAGCCCTTCGAGGGCATCCTCGCCGACGACTCCGTCAGGCTCCGCCACCTTCCAGCCGTCTTCCAGCCCGCTCGCACGCCGCAGGTACATCTTGGCTATCAGATCGGTCTCCCCGTTGATGGCGAGGGCGCGCCGCGCCTGTTCGCCGGTCACGACCTCCGCGATGTGCTTCGTCGCTTGCACGTCCACCCACGACGTGGCGACCAGCTCGAAGACTTCGTTGAGCGTTTCGTTCCGTTTCAGAGTGCTGCGTATATTCCTCAACACTTCCCACGCGCCCTTAATGCCCGCGCTCATCATGTGAACGGCGAGCAGCCGGTGCGGGTTGTCCTCCCGCTCCCAAGGGTCGGTCGTGTAGCCCAGCATGGGCAGATAGTCGTCGATTATCAAAGACTTGCCGACCGGCTCCAGCAACTCCTCCAAGCGCCTAACCTGCCGGTCAATCGGGGTCTTGCCCCGCGTGACCTCCCTGAGCCGCTCTTTGACCTCGGCGATGATCTGCGCCGTGTCCGTCGTCTTGACGGCCTGAACCTCCTGGATGTTGGTGGGCGAGAGCGTGCGGCTCCCCTTAACGTCGGCGTAATGAATCCCGCTCATGTACACCGGGACGAGCGTGAAGTTGTGGGCGTGGTGGCGGAAGGTCAGGATGCTCGCCTCGTAGGCGACGAACTGCGACGCGAGCGCGTCGGTCGAGAGCAGGAGGACGGCCGCGTCGCACCCGCCGATCCAAGTGTTCAGGGTGTTGCGCCAGTAGACGCCCAGCTTCAGGTGATCCTTATCGACCCGCACGGCGAACTCGCCTTCGAGCCCCTCTGAAAGCGCGTCGAGCACCTTCCGGGCATCCGGGTCCTTGCCCGTGCTGTGGCTGATGAATACCCTCGGCTTATCCATGATGTTCAGGGGCGCGGCGAAGAGTCCTCAGGCCGCGGCGGCCTCGACGTACTTGAGCGGCGAGTCGGCGAGCAGGGCGCGGAGTTTGTTCAACTGCTCCGCGGTGCTCTCCTTCATCCACGACGCGGAGGCGGAGGCGGAGGCCACCTCCAACATCTGCCGCGCGTTCTCTTCGTCGCCGACGCCGACGTAGACCTCGGCCATCGTCGCCAGCACCCAGTACCTGTCGGAGTCCGGCAGCTTATCTTTGAGCACCGCCTCGCAGATGGAGAGTACCTCGCGGCGGACGCGCTCGGCCTCCACGAAGTCGGCGACCGCCTCGGCGCGTACCGAGACGCCCTCGGCCGGCGTGCGCGTCTCCCTCATCCGTGTCGGCGCGGCGGCGGCGCGGACGTTGAGGAGGAAGGCGAGGTTGACACCGTTGTAATAGTCTTCGCGCACGTGGAACCCGCGGTCGTAGGCCCGCACCGCCTCGTCCAGGTGGGCGCCTTCTCGGGTCTCTTCCCACAGCCGCTTGTTCACCGCGCCCCAGAGCCCGAGCGTCTCCGTGTCGTTCGACGTCTTAGGGCTCAGAGTTTCGAGCAGCCCGCGCGCCTCCTGCAAAGCCTCCACCACGGAGGGCCGCTTGCTCTTGTAGGTGGCGAGCGCGAGCCGCTGGATGAAGTACGGGTCTTCGGGCGCGTCCGGGTACTCCCTCCGCGCCGTCATGCGGATGACCCTGAAAAACGACCTCGCCTCGTCGAAGTTTCCCTCCTTTAGCGCCGCCTCCGCCTCCTGCATCAGCTTGGCGTTTGTCTCCGCCACGGTCGGCCTGCCGCCGGCGTCTGCGACCGCGCCGTCCCCCGGCGCGCCATCCGCCGCGCCGGGCAGCGAGGGCGGCGCGAGGTCTTTCAGGAACGCATAGACGGGGCTGTCGTCCTGCTGCGGCCTCCGGCCGTACATCTCGACGATGGCGTCGGTGAGCACCGCGCGGAAACGCTCCACCTCCTCGGCGTCTATGCCTTCGCCCATGTGGTGGTACTGCCTGACGGTGACGCGGTCTAAACCAAAGGGAAAGTACTTGACGGCGTCCTCGCAGATGACGATGGTCGTGTGAGGCTTGAGCGCGTGGCGCACCCCGAGCTGGTAGTAGGCGTCGCGGTTCGAGGTCGAGAGGTCTGCTATCACTACGTCCGCCTTCAGCAGCTGTTCATACATCGGCACGTCAATTAGGCCCGAGTGGACGATCTCGTCGGCGCGGACGCACTTCAACCCCGCGGCCTTGACCGCGGGCTTGATAATGATGCGGTAGGACTTGTCGAGGTCGAGCGTGCGCCCGGTCTCGAAGTCTGTCTTCTTGCCGAAGCCCATCACGACGTAGCACGTGCCCGTGAGCGCTTCGGCCTGTTTCTCGGACATCTCGGCGGAACTCCTTACCGCGGGGTCTGCGGGCGAACGGTCTTCTTTGTGACTGCATGAGGAAGAGCGTGGCGACGCGCCTTCTGCGAAATCTTCCGACGGGCGCGGCATTATGGCGTCCCGCAGCCGCGGATTTCAACAGAAATCTGCGGGGCACCGGGCGCCGCCGTACCGCGCCCCGGTCATTCGATGGCGCGCGCGACGACGCACTTGAGGTAGAGCGTTTCGGGGACGCCGAGCAGAACGGGGTGATCTCTGCCCTGCGTGCGCCGCTCGACGATCTGCACGCGGCGTCGCGCGTCGGAGGCGGCCTCGGCGATGACTTCCAGAAACAGAGGCTCGGTCATGTGGTACGAGCATGTACAGGTGATGAGAACGCCGCCCGCTTCGAGCAGTTTCAGTGCGCGCAGGTTTATCTCCTTGTAGCCGCGCGCAGCCGCCTCGACGCTCGCGCGGTTCTTGGCGAAGGCCGGCGGGTCGAGAATGATCGTGTCGAAGCGCGCGCCCGCGTCCTCAAGCTCGCGCAGCGCGTCGAAGACGTTCGCCTCGCGGACTTCGACGTTCGACGCGCCGTTCAACTCCGCGTTCCGGCGCGCGGCTGCGACCGCATCGGCGGACACGTCGAGCGCAAGCACGCTCTCGCACGCCCCTGCAATGCTCAGCGCGAAGCCGCCGTTGAAGGTGAAGCAGTCGAGCGCGCGCCCGCGTGCGTAAGAGCGCGCGGCGAGGTGGTTCTCGCGCTGGTCTAAAAACGCGCCCGTCTTCTGCCCGCCGAGCGGCGCGACGCGGAATCGCACGCCGTGCTGCGCGACCTCAAGCTCTTCGGGCGCGTCGCCGTAGAGAACGCCCGCGCGCGACGGCAAGCCTTCGAGCGCGCGCACGCGCACGTCGTTGCGCTCGACTATCGCGCGCGGCGCGAACTCCTCGACTAGAAGCTCGACCAGCATCCCCTTCAGGCTCTCCGTCCCCTGCGAGAGCGTCTGCAAGACTAAAACGTCCGCGTAACGGTCAACGATGAGCGACGGCAAAAGGTCGCCTTCGGAGTAGACGAGGCGGAAGGCGTCGGCCTCGCGTTCGAGTCCCGCGCGCCTCGACGCAGCCGCGCGCAGGCGCGTGCGCCACCACTCGCGGTCAACCGCTTCGTCGCGCGCCGTCAGCAGTCGCAAAGCTATCTCGGAGCGGTCGCTGTAGAGCGCGTGCCCGACGAACCGACCGCGCTCGTCCTCGACGCGCAGGGTCGCGCCGCCCTGCGCGTCGCTCGTGTCGCGCACGTCGCTGCGGTAAATCCAGAGGTGGCCCGCGCGCGCGCGCTCCGCCCCGCGCCGAGTGATTGTGACGGAAGATTTATTCATTGATTCATTTAACCATTTCCTTGTCGGATTATGACAACGGTCTGAGGTGTGTCTGGTCAATGGACGATACAATAACTTTATTGTTGAGCATGAACGGAGAGGCGGCTCACCGCCGCAGGCGCAGAGGACGCAGAGTTCACGCAGAGG
>DASQLL010000515.1:0-4128 GCA_035630035.1 Pyrinomonadaceae bacterium
GTGATAGGGCTGCATCGAGGCGACGACGCGTCCGCGCCCGAAGCGTTTGATGTCCTCAAGTCGTATGTGCTGCGCGTGCTCGATGCGGAAGCGGCGGTCGCGCTCGCCCTGCTCTCTGTCGACCTGCTCGTAGATCGAAAGGATCGAGTCGTTGGCTCGGTCGCCGATGGCGTGAATCATCACCTGAAGTCCCGCGCGGTCGGCGGACTGTACGCGCTTGAGCATCTCGCCTTCGGGCAGGCCGCTGCCGAGTCCGCGCGTTTCGGGCGCGTCGTTGTACGGCTCGAAGAAGAGCGCGGTGGTCGAGCCGAGGCTGCCGTCGGAGAAGCCTTTGAGGCCGCCGATGCGTAGCATGTCGTCGCCGAAACGCGCACGCACGCCCACGGAGGCGAGCCGCTGCCACTCGCCGAGCGGTGCGACCGCGTACACGCGCGTCTTCAACTCGCCGCGCTCAAGAAGCGACTGATAGACGCCGACATCATTTCCCGCCGACATATCCTGCACGCTCGTCACTCCGAGGCTCGCCGCGTGATTCGTCGCCGCGCGCGCCGCCGCAAGCTTCTCGTCGAAACTGGGGTCGGGGACTTTCGAGTAGACGGCGTTCATCGCGTTGTCTTTTAAGATGCCGGTCGGCTCGCCGGTCTTCGCGTCGCGCACGATGAGGCCGCCGGGCGGGTCGGGCGTGTCGCGCGTGACGCCCGCGAGCTTGAGCGCGTAGCTGTTGGCGAGCGCCATGTGGCCGTCGAGACGGTTGACGAAGACGGGGCGATCCCCCGTGAAAGAGTCAATCAACTCTTTCGTCGGCAGAGGCGCGCCCGGCCAACGCTCGTGATCCCAGTCGCCGCCCGTTATCCAGCGGCCTTTCGGGAGGCTCGCGGCGAAGCGGCGTATGCGCTCGGCAAACTCCTGCGGCGTCGCGGCGTCGCGCAAATCAACGCTCGCGAGTTGGAAGCCGCCGGAGAGGAAATGCACGTGCGAGTCGTTGAAGCCCGGAAGGACGAGCGCGCCCTTCGCGTCAATGACGCGCGTTCGCTCGCCCGCGAGCCGTTTTATCTCCTCCGTCGTTCCGACGGCGGCGATGCGGTTTCCGTAGACGGCGAGCGCTTGCGCGGCGGGCTGCTTCGAGTCCATCGTGCGGACATTCGCGTTGACGACGACGAGGTCGGCCTCAAACTTTTGCGCGCCCGCACGCGTCTGCGCGAAGTTCACCGCGAGACACGCGAGAAGGACGAAGGCAATCGTTGCTCTCATCTTTGAAAGGATTCCTGTTTCGGCTTTGGTTGGAATACAGATGCCGTTGCCAGAAGGTACAGTACCGCGAGCAGTAGCGAGCGGGTCTCAAGTTACGACGGTACGCTTGCAGCCTGCAACGACAACCCGCTCGCTACCGCTCGCGGTACTGTATCTCACGGCGCGCTGTGGTTACGAACAACGGGCGCGTAGTGTATCATTGCGCCGTCGCCTTCCGATAAAAATTTTCCGACGCAAGTTGAAACAGATTCGTTGGACACGCTCGTCAAAAATCTTCGCGCCTTCCTTAAAGCCGAACAGGTCATCTCTGACCCCGAAGAGCTGATGGTCTATGAGTGCGACGGCCTGACGCATTACAAGCACAGGCCGCGCGCCGTCGTCTTCCCGCAAAGCACGGAGGAGGTCTCGGAGGTTGTGCGTCTGCTCGCGCGCGAGCGCGTCTCCGTTGTGCCGCGCGGCGCGGGGACTGGGCTTTCGGGCGGGGCGCAGGCGGTGGGCGGGGGCGTCTCGGTCGAGATGGCGCGCATGCGCCGGATTTTGAAAGTGGATGTGGAGAACCGTCTCGCCGTCGTCGAGACGGGCGTGGTCAACGCGCACGTCTCGCGCGCCGCCCTGCGCCACGGGCTGCACTACGTGCCCGACCCTTCGAGTCAGGGGAGCTGCACCATCGGCGGCAACATCGCGGAGAACGCGGGCGGCATACACTGTTTGAAGTACGGCACGACCACGGATCACGTGCTGGGCGCGCGCGTCGTTCTCTCCGACGGTCGCGTCGTCGAGCTTGGCGGCGCGGGCGCGCTCTCGACAGGCTACGATCTGCTCGGCGTCTTCATCGGCTCGGAAGGGACTTTCGGCATCGCGACTGAAGCGACTTTGCGTCTGACGCCGGTCGCGCCTTCGGTGCGGACTCTGCTCGCGGACTTCACGAACATTGATGACGCGAGCCGCGCAGTCTCAGCTATCATCGCCGAAGGAATAATACCAGCCGCGCTTGAGATGGTTGACGGCGCGACGATACGCGCGGTCGAGGCGAGCGTCTTCGCGGCGGGCTTGCCGACGGACGCGGCGGGCGCGCTGCTCGTCGAGCTTGACGGGCTTGAGGCGGGGATTGACGAAGAGGTCGAGCGCGTGCGAAGCATCTGTCTTGCGAGCGGAGCGCGCGGCGTGCGTCTAGCCGCCGACGAGATCGAGCGCAAGAAGCTTTGGGCCGCACGCAAGGGCGCGTTTGGCGCGATGGGCCACATCTCGCCCGACATAATGCTTCAGGACGGCGTCGTCCCGCGCTCGCGCCTGCCCGAAGTTCTCGCGGAAACCTATCGCATCGGCGCGAAGTATCGCCTACGCATCGCGAACGTCTTTCACGCGGGCGACGGAAATCTGCACCCGATAATCTGCTGCGACATGCGCGACGCGGACGAAGTCGTGCGCGTCAAGAAGGCGGGGCGCGAGATCGTCGAGACGTGCGTGCGCGCGGGCGGGACGATAACGGGCGAGCACGGCGTCGGCCTAGACAAACGCGAATACCTCTCGCTCGTCTTCGACGACGACACGCTGCGCGCGATGCTAGAGGTGCGCGCGGCATTCGACCCTTTGGGAATTTTCAACCCCGGCAAAATCATTCCGGAGCTAAGAGGCTGCGGCGAGGCGCGGGCGGCGGTTGAAGGCAAAAGGCAAGAGGCAAAAGGCAAAGGGCAAAAGGAGGATGAGGAGGGGCGGGAGTCGAATGAGACTGTGGCGACCGTAGACGCGTTGAACGAATCTGGCATCTCCGCGAGTTTATCGCAGGCGCGCGCTCCGACGATTGCGAAGACGCAGTCGCGCGTTCCGATGTACGGTGCGTTCGGCGCTTTCGCGGCAATCGTCGGGGAGCGGTACGTTGAGGATGAAAGCGACGCTGGCCGCGCTCTCACAGTCTCGCCCGCGACGGTTGAAGAAGCGTGTGAGGTTCTGCGTGTCGCTGTCGCTTTGGGGCTGCGCGTCGTGCCTGCGGGCGCGTGCACGTGGCTCGACGCGGGTAATGCGTTGAGGGGTGAATGCGTCGTCGTTAAGACTGCGCGGATGTCGCGCGTCGTCGCGCACGAGCCTGCCGATCTTGTGGCGACGGCGGAGGCGGGCGTCAGGCTCGCGGATTTTAATCGCGAGGTCGGTCGCGCGGGGCAGTGGCTTCCGCTCGACCCGCCTGACGACGGGCGCGCGACGCTAGGCGGTGTGGCGGCGACGGGACTCGGCGGGGCGCAATCGTTCGGCTACGGTTTGCCACGCTCGCACGTTCTGGGCATGACGGTCGCGCTCGCCGATGGCAGAGTCGTTCGCGTGGGCGGTCGCGTCGTGAAGAACGTCGCGGGCTACGACCTTTGCAAGCTCTTCGTCGGAAGCTACGGGACGCTCGGACTGATTCTTGAGCTAACGTTTAAGCTGCGACCGCGACCCGTCCGCGAGGCGACGCTCGTCGCACGCGACGGCGACTTGGGCAAGCTACTCGAAGCCGCGCGTGTGTTCCTCGAAGCGCAACTCCTGCCCGTCGCGGTCGAGCTTCTTTCGACGCGGATGGCCGGCGAGGTCGGACTACAAGTCTCAGACGGTGAGCTAGTGCTTCTCGCGCGCTTCGCGGGGACGGCGGGCGCGGTCGAGTATCAACTCGCGCGCGCCGGAGAGTTGATCGCCTCGCGCGCGAAGGCGGCGAGCGTCGAGTCGCTGGAAGATGATGCCGCGCTCTGGTCAAACATCGCCGCCGCCCCCATGCACGACGCACGCGGCCTCGCATGGCGCGCGAGCGTTCTGCCTTCGAGGATGGGCGCGCTGTTGGGCGCGCTCCGCGAGAAGGACGAAGGCGCGCGTGCATTGATGTGGCACGCAGGGATGGGCGACGGTCGTGTG
>DASQLL010000516.1:0-21658 GCA_035630035.1 Pyrinomonadaceae bacterium
CGGAAGACTCCGGCCCGTATATTTCGATGACGCGCCCGCGGGGTATGCCGCCGACGCCGATTGCCGCGTCAAGGCCGATTGAGGTCGTCGAGATCGCGGGAATGTCACTGACATCCTTATCGCCGAGCCGCATGATCGAGCCTTTGCCGAACTTCTTTTCGATATTGAGGAGGGCCGCTTCGACCGCCTTGCCGCGATCCGCGCCCGCTTTGCTGTCAGACATCGTTGCTATCACCTTTTCTCGTCCCCTTTTCTCACGCGTTTTAAATTCCGTCGTCCGAAAGACTCGGAGAGTCTAACACAAACGGCGCGAGAATGGAACAGTGTTTCACACCTGAAACAAAAGTTTTTTTCACCGAAAGGCGGTGAGGCCTTGAAGTTTTCAGAACGGGCGTCAATATACGACGGGAGACGTTTTTAGTCGAGCGGGGAGGCGATAAATTTATCTGAATCAGTATGGCAGAAGCCCGACCGTCAGGGAGGGCATTACAACTCAACGCCTCACGCCCCCCCTAACGGTCGGGCTTCTGCATCGGCCTCATCTCAAGAAATCAGAGCGCGCGCGAACGAGCCGATGTGCGCGACCGTGTCGGGGCTGCCCGCGTGCTTCTCGATTTCGGCGACGAGGGCCGAGCCGACGACCGCGGCGTCCGCGTAGCTCCAGACCTCTTCAACATGCTCGCGGGTCGAGATGCCGAAGCCGACGGCGACGGGCAAGTCCGTGACCTGTCGTATGCGCCCGACGAGTCGTTTCGCCTCCGCACTCAGGTCAGTGCGTGCGCCTGTAACGCCTGCGCGCGAGACTGCGTAGACGAAGCCGCCCGCGCGCTCGGCGATCATGCGAAGGCGCGCGTCGGTCGTGGTCGGCGCGGCGAGAAATATCTGTTCGAGGTTGTTGCGTTTAAGCGCCGCGTTGAAGTCCGCGGATTCTTCCGGCACGAGGTCTGTGACTAGAATGCCGTTAACCCCCGCGCGCACGCACTCGGTCGCAAGCCGCTCGACGCCGAACTGCAAAAGCGGGTTGAAGTAGCTGAAGAGGACGACGGGCACATCCGTCTCGCGGCGCGCGTCGAGAACTGTTCGGAGGACTTCAACGACGCCGACATTGTTCAGGAGTGCGCGCTCGGATGAGCGTTGGATTGTCGGGCCATCGGCGACGGGGTCGCTGAACGGCACGCCCAGCTCGATTACGTTTGCGCCCGCGCGCGCGAGTTCGACGATGAGGTCGCGCGTTGTTTCGAGGTCGGGGTCGCCCGCGGTGATGAAGGGGATGAAGCCGCGCCGCGCGTCGCCTTGTAGATTCTTGAAAGCGTCGCTAATCCGGCTCACGTCTGCTCCTCGCCTAACGCTGCGGCAACCGTTTGCACGTCCTTGTCGCCGCGTCCCGAAAGGTTGACGACGATTGTCTGCTCGCTCTTCATCTCGCGCGCGAGTTTCAGAGCGTGCGCGACTGCGTGCGCGGATTCGAGCGCGGGGATGATGCCTTCGAGCTGCGAGACGGTCTGGAATGCTTCTAGGGCTTCGTCGTCCGTGGCCGAGACATACTCGACGCGGCCCGCGTCGTGTAGAAATGCGTGCTCGGGGCCGATAGACGGGTAGTCGAGTCCAGCCGAGATCGAATGAGTCGAAGCTATCTGCCCTCGCTCGTCCTGCAAGACGTAGCTCAACGTTCCTTGAAGCACGCCGGGGCGACCGCCGCCCGTCCTGTTGAAGCGCGCGGCGTGTTGTCCAAGCTCCGCGCCCGCGCCTCCGGCTTCGACGCCGATCATGCGGACGCACGCGTCGCCGAGGAAGGGGTGGAACAGCCCGATTGAGTTCGAGCCGCCGCCGACGCATGCGACGAGCGCGTCGGGCAGTCGCGCTTCCCTTTCGAGAAACTGCGCGCGCGCCTCGCGCCCGATGACGCTCTGGAAGTCGCGAACCATGCGCGGGTACGGGTGCGGGCCGAGCGCGCTACCAAGAAGATAGTATGTGTCTGCGACGTTCGTGACCCAGTCGCGCAGCGCCTCGTTGATGGCGTCCTTGAGTGTGCGCGAGCCGGACTCAACCTCGCGCACCTCCGCGCCGAGCAGACGCATTCGGAAGACGTTCAGGCTTTGGCGCCTGACGTCCTCCGTGCCCATGTAGACGACGCAGCCGAGGCCGAAGAGCGCGCAGACCGTTGCCGTCGCGACGCCGTGCTGCCCCGCGCCGGTCTCCGCGATGACGCGACGCTTGCCCATGCGCCGCGCGAGCAGGACTTGGCCGAGCGCGTTGTTGATTTTGTGCGAGCCTGTGTGCGAGAGGTCTTCGCGCTTTAGATAGATGCGCGCGCCGCCCGCACGCTCCGTCAGGCGTGCGGCGTAAAAGAGCGGAGTCGGGCGACCCGAATAGTCGCGTAGAAGCGCGTCGAGCTGTTTCTGAAATTCGTCGCCGCGCCGCGCCGCCTCGTAAGCCACATTCAGCTCTTCGAGCGGGGCCATCAAAGTTTCGGGGACGTAGCGCCCACCGTAACGGCCCCAGTGCCCGCCCGCGTCGGGTCTCGTGTCGGGTGTCTCGTCCATTGAAATCAGTCTAGCTTAATTCTCTTCGGTTAAAGAAATGCGCCGCCCCTACCTACATTGCTTTTCACTTGAGTGTAGTGTGCGTAAGACTCACCGCAGAGGCGCAGAGGACGCGGAGGGGGCGCAGAGAATATTCAACTCTCTGCGCCCCCTCCGCGTCCTCTGCGCCTCTGCGGTGAACCGCATCTCCCCCCACACTCAACTGAACGAAGCTCTAGTCGTCAAGGGTCGAGACGTTGCTTGCGATGGCATCCCCAGTCCCGCCCCCGCCGCTGCCCGCAAGCACCGACATGTTCCGCCCCTCGCGCTTGGCGCGGTAGAGAGCGGCGTCGCTCTCGGAGAAAAGCTCGCGCTCGGTCTTCGCGTTCGAGGGACACGCGGCGACGCCCACGCTGATGGTCACAGTGCCCATCTCGTCAACCGGCTCCGCCGACACTGCGAGACGGAGTCTCTCAGCCGCCGCGAGCGCCTTGTCGCTTCCGACGCCCGCGAGCAGCAGCGCGAACTCTTCGCCGCCGAGCCGGGCCGCCGTGTCGTTGTCGCGCGAAAGCTCCGCGAGCGCGGCGGCGACGGCGCGTATGACGCGGTCGCCCGCGGGGTGGCCGTGCGCGTCGTTGATCTTCTTCAGGTGATCCACGTCGAGCAACAGAAGCGCGCACGGAATCCCGTAGCGACGCCAGCGCTCGACCTCCTGCCCCAGAGCCTTTCGGAAGCGGCGACGGTTCGCAAGCCCCGTCAGGTAATCCCTGTCGGCCTCGGCGCGCAGGCGCTCAATCGAAAGCTTGTAGCCCACTAACTGCTGCACGCGCGCGACGAGCAGAGGCAGCTCCGAGGGAAGCTGGAAGTAGTCCGACGCTCCCGCATCCATCGCCTCGGCGCGCAGCTTCGCGGTCGAAGGGTCGCCGCCGACGAGCGCGACGGGAATCGAGTCCTGCGCGTCCGTGAGCATGCGCGCAAGCTCGACCGCGCTGATGCCTTTCAGTTTTGCGTCCGCGACTACGACGTGCGGGCGCGTGTGTTGCAGCGCGACGAGAGCCTTCGCCCCTCCGGCGACGCCCGCGACGACGAAGCCGCTCCGCTCAAGCGACTCTGCGAATGCGCCGACGCGCGGATCGTCGGCCACGAGCAGCACGCGGCCCTTGTCGCGAGCCGGTGTGCGACTGTTGTCTTTAGTTCGAGCCGTTGCGCTCATGCTTTCAAAATCCGGGGTTAATTTTTCGGCTGACGAAATCGGTTATCGTTTATCGGTGAGAATGGGAGTCGGGCCTCGCCTCCGGCCAACGCCGGCACATGCGGTCGTTCGTATGCAGAATAACTGAAAGCATGGTCAGTGCGTCAAGTTTGTGTCGAACCTTTCTTAATCTTCGGCTTCGCCCGCGCGAACGGCTTCGACGAAGCGGCGCATGAGTTGAAAGCTCTTTCGCCCCGGCGCGGTCTCGACGCCGCTGCACACGTCAACGGCGTAGGGCCGGACGGACTTGACCGCCTCTGCGACGTTCTCCGCACTCAGCCCGCCCGCGAGATAAAGACGTAGCACCACCTCGCGCGTGCGCCTCGCGATTGACCAGTCGAACGTGTGCCCCGTGCCGCCCCGAAAATTTTTGACGTATGCATCGAGCAGCACCGCGTCCGTCTCGAACTTCGACGTATCCTCAACGCGAAAATCTTTCCCGACGCGCAGAGCCTTGATGACCGAAAGGCCGCGCAGGTTAGAGCAGAACTCAGGCGTCTCGTCGCCGTGCAACTGAACCGTAGTGATGCCCGCCTCCGACGCGATTCGCTCGACCGCTTCGGCATCCTCGTTTACGAGCACGCCGACTCCCTTCACGCCTTCCGGCAGTCGTTCGACAATGCGGCGCGCATCCATCGGCGAGACGTAGCGCGGACTCTTCGCATAGAAATTGAATCCGAGCAGCCCCGCGCCCGCCTCGACCGCAGCCAGCGCGTCCTCTGCGTTCGTGATACCGCAAATCTTGACCAGTGTCATAAAACTTTAGCGCGCGTCGCGCCGGTCATCGTCTTCAGAAAGTTTTGCGAGTGCGCGCAGCGCGTCCGCCGGTCGCCCCGCGCGCATCAGCGTCTCGCCGACGAGGAACGCGTTGTAGCCGCACGCGCGCAGACGCGCGATGTCTTGCACGTCGCGGATACCGCTCTCGCTCACGAGCAGCGCGCCCTCCGGCGCGTGGCGCGCTAGGCCGATTGACGTTTCGAGCGAGACCTCAAACGTCCGCAGGTCGCGGTTGTTCACACCGACGATTCGAGCGTCTGCTCCGCGCGCGCGCTGCATCTCCGCCGCGGTGTGAACCTCTACGAGAGCGTCCATGCCGAGCTGCTCGGTGAGACGAAGCAAACGCGTGAGCGTTTCGTCGTCGAGAGCCGCGACGATTAGCAGGAGCGCGTCCGCGCCCGCGTTTGCCGACTCGAAGACTTGATACTCGTCGAAGATGAAGTCTTTCCGCAATACGGGCAGGCGCACGCTTTCATTCACTTCGGCGAGGTCTTCGAGACAGCCCCGGAAATAATCCTGCTCGGTCAGTACGGAGATGGCGGCAGCGCCTCCGCGCTCGTATTCCCTCGCCGTCTCGCCCGCCGACGCCCCGGCGCGAATCTCACCCTTCGACGGCGAGGCGCGCTTGAACTCCGCGATGATGTTCACGCGGCCCTGCGTTTCGAGCGCGGCGCGAAATGCGTTCGGCTGCGCGCTTTCTCTCGCGGCCAGAGCATCGCGGCGCACCTCTTCGAGCGTTCGCAAAGACCTCGCTTCCGCAAGTCGCAAACGCTTCTTCTCGATTATCTTTGAGAGAAAGTCGCTCGAATCCATACAAGGAAAATTCGGAAATGCTTCCGCTACAGCCTGCGGAGCAGGCGATCAGAGTAAAGCCCAGGGCGTCAGCCCCGGGTGGGCCGTCGGCATAAAACCACAAGCCCGCGTAGCGGGCGACAGAGGCGTTGAGGGCTGTGCATTGCGTGTCGGCTGCCGCCCGCTACGCGGGCTTGTGTTAATCATCCGACCACATCCCCAGAGCTGACGCTCTGGGCTTTATTCTGTCACCCGCTTCGCGGGTTGAAAGCGAAATTGTTCAAACATGCTCTAACCTCTCGACCTAAGCGCGAGCTGGTCGAGTTTTGCGTTGGCGGAGCCGCTGTCAATGCTCCGGCCCGCGATACGCGCCGCCTCTTTCAAATCGTCCGCGAGGCCGCCGACGAAGATCGCCGCCGCCGCGTTGGCGATGACGAGCGCGCGCCCCTCGTCGCGACGCTCGCCCGTGAGAATCGCGCGGATGATGCGCGCGTTCTCCTCCGCGTCGCCGCCCCGCAGATGTTCGAGCGACGCGCGCTCTAGGCCGAACTCTTCCGGCGCGACATCGAAGACGCGCACGCCCGCGCCGCTCACCTCCGCGACTTTCGTCGAATCCGCGAGCGTCACTTCGTCCAGTCCGTCGCGCCCGTGCACGACCCACGCGCGCTCCGTTCCGAGCGCGGCGAGCGTTCGCGCCAGAGGCTCGACCAGCGCCTCGTGCCAGACGCCTATGATCTGTCGCGGAGCGCCCGCGGGGTTTGTCAGAGGGCCGAGCAGATTGAAAGTCGTGTGGACGCCAAGCTCGCGACGCACGCCCGCGACGCGCGCGGTCGCGCCGTGGTAGAGAGGCGCGAACATGAAGCAGACGCCTATCTCGTTAAGGCACGCCTCGGACACTTCGGGCGGCGCGGCGACACCCACGCCGAGCGCGGTCAGAACGTCCGCGCTCCCGGAACGACTCGTGGCGGCGCGGCTGCCGTGCTTTGCTACGGGCAGCCCCGCGCCCGCGATGACGAAGGCCGCCGCCGTCGAGACGTTGAAGGTCTTGGCGCGGCTCGATCCGGTGCCCGCAGTGTCTATAAAAACTTCGTGGCGCGGATTTATCTTCACGCTGCGCGCGCGCATCGCCGACGCGAGACCCGCAAGCTCCTCCACGGTCTCGCCCTTCACGGCCAAAGCGACGAGCGTCGCGCCAATCTGCGCGTCCGTCACGCCTTCGCCAAGCAGCGCGTCAAGAAGCGACGCGGCCTCTTCGCGACTCAGATTCTCGCCGCGCATCAGACGCAGCGTGAGATCGCGCAGAGGCGACGCGGGCCGCTCGTCGCGACGCGCGGGCGTCGGGAGCAGCCATGCCGGCCTCGGAGTTTGCGCTTGCGAATCGTCGCTCATCTTCGCTTCTTCGCTTCTTCGCCTTTTCACTTTGCGCGTTTGAAGAAGTAGCTCTTGGCCGTGTTCGCGCCTTCGGGTTGAGTGACCGCGACAAGCTCCCACCCCTGCTCGCCCGCCTTGTTCATGCTGCTCGCGCTTGAGTAGTCGGGAGCGGTCATGGTCATGTACTCCCACGCCGGCTTTGTTTCAGAGGACTTCTGCGCGGAGGTCGTCCAGACGACCGCGCACAGCAAAAGTAGCGCGACGAGCCAGAGTCCTTTCGTTTTCATGCGTCTCTCCTCAGAGTTTCAGAAAATTTGAGAGCAGATGTTTGCCCTCGGTCGTCAGGATTGATTCGGGGTGAAACTGCACGCCCTCGACTTTCATGCGCCGGTGACGAAGTCCCATGATAATTCCGTCGGGCGTCGTGGCCGAGACTTCGAGGCAGTCGGGCAGACTCTCGCGCTCGACCACGAGCGAGTGGTAGCGCGCGGCGGCGAAGCGGTATTCGAGTCCTTCGTAGATCGTCTTTCCGTCGTGACAGATTTCCACCGGCTTGCCGTGGACGGGCGCGGGCGCGCGAACGACTCGACCGCCGAAGATTTGACCGATGGCCTGATGCCCCAGACACACGCCGAGCAGCGGCACGTGCCCCGCGAGCGCGCCGATTAGTTCCAACGAGACGCCCGCGTCGTTCGGCGTGCCCGGCCCCGGCGAGACGACGATGCGGTCGGGACGTATCTCGTCTTCGACCTCCCTTATCGTCACCTCGTCGTTGCGTCGCACCAAAACGTCCGCGCCAAGCTCGCCCAGATACTGCGCGAGGTTGTACGTGAACGAATCGTAATTATCTACGAGCAGAACTTTCTCGCCCATCGGTCTGACTACCTGAACAGATTGACTCACTTGTTAAGACTGATGTCAGCTTTCCGTTTTGTCGCGGCGGCCTCCTGAAGCATCTTTACGACTTCGGAACGGCGATACTCCTGCGCCCACTTGAGCGCGGTCTTACCTCGCTTGCCTTTCGCGGAAACGTCCGCGCCGCGTTCGAGCAGTAGGCGGACTGCGCGTGCGTTGCCTCTCCACGCGGCGAGCATCAGAGGCGTTGTGCCCTCTCTGTTGGCGATGTTTGGGTCAGCGCCCCTTCCAAGAAACATCTCGACCAAATCTTCGTTGCCATAGTAAGCCGCCCAAGTCAGCGCCGGCCCGACGCCTCCATCGCTCTTGTTTATCTCCGCCCCCGCATCGAGAAGGAGTCCGGCAAGCTCCTTCTGGTTCTTCATGACAGCGTACATCAGCGCGGTCGTGCCGTCTTTGTCCCCAGCGTTTACGTCGGGCTTAAACTCCAGAATAGTCCGCGTCGTCTCGACCGAGCCGTTAAGAACAGCGCGCATCAGCGGCGTGATGCCCTTCGCATCCTTCGCGTTTTTGTCAGCGCCGCGTTCGAGCAGCACGCGCACGGCCTTCGTGTGAGTATTGTGCGAAGCGATGTGGAGCGGCGTCTCGCCATCCTCGTTTCGCACCTCGGCGCTCATGCCCGCGTAGAGGAACAGCTTGATTGCAACAATGTCGCCCTCTTTCGCGCCGTCGAGGAACACTTCCGGCTTGTACGAGTATCCGCGCAGGAACAGCTCGCGCCGCGCCGTGTCCGGGCCGACATGCCGATCAGCTCTTTCGCCAACCGCGCAACCGGCGAGTAGAAGGCAAGCTAACAGAGCCGCGAGCTGTAACGTGCGGGTGCGCGTTATACGGAAAGAATTAACAGGGATGGACAGGATATACAGGATAAGAACCAATGTTTTTCCTATCCTGTTCATCCTGTCCATCCCTGTTAATTTCTTGCTTGCCAAGTTCGCACTCACTCGGTCAAACGGCAGCCGCTCGCTACATATTGCGGCTCTGTTTTGCCGCTCGCCTTTCACAGTCCACGCTCCGCCATCTCGATTGCGTTGAAGAGCGCGCGCGCTTTGTTGACGCTCTCCTCGTACTCGCGCTCAGGCACCGAGTCTGCGACTATGCCCGCGCCCGCCTGAACCTCCGCGAGCGAGTCGCGCAGCACGACCGTGCGGATCGCGATGCACGAGTCGAGGTTGTCGGCGTAGTCCGCGTAGAGAATCGAGCCTGCGTAGACGCCGCGCGCGTCCGGCTCAAGCTCGCCGATGATCTGCATCGCGCGCACCTTCGGCGCTCCCGTCACAGTCCCCGCCGGGAAGCACGCCGCGAGCGCGTCGAAGCGGTCGCGGTCGTCGCGCATGCGAGCGCGAAGCGCCGTCACCAGATGCTGCACGTGCGAGTAGCGCTCTATCGTCATCAGCTCGCCGACCTCGACCGTGCCGAAGTCCGCGACGCGCCCCAGATCGTTTCGACCGAGGTCAACGAGCATCGTATGCTCGGCGACCTCTTTTTCGTCCGCGCGCATCTCCTCGCCGAGCAGCCAGTCTTCGGTCTCGGTCGCGCCGCGCTTGCGCGTGCCCGCGATTGGGCGATAGTCGAGCCGCTGGCCGCGGCAGCGCACGAGCATTTCGGGCGACGCGCCGACGATTGCCTCATCGCCCAGCTTGAGAAAGTACATATACGGTGAAGGGTTCGTCGCACGCAGCGCGCGGTAAATCTGAAGCGGCTCGACGCTCACGCGCTTCGAGAAACGCTGCGAGACGACCGCCTGATAACAGTCGCCCGCGGCTATGTGATCCTTGACGCGCACGACCGCCCGCTCGAACTCCGCGCGCGACCAGTTCGACTCGAAGCGCGCGGCTTCGCTTTTGTCAGCATGACTTTCATCGTGCGCTCGCGGCGACGCGACGCCTTTCGACAAAAACTTCTCAACGCGCGCGGTCTCCGCGACAGCCGCCTCGTATAGACGCTTTAGTCGCGCTCGTTTCCCTGCGGCCTCTTCCGTCATCACGACGGACGCGATCTCGATCTGCTGGCGCACGCGGTCGAAGGCCAACACCGTTCGGAAGACCATGAACACCGCGTCGTCGCCCCCGCGCGAGACCTTCAAGCTCCCTTCAAGCGTCGGCTCGAACCAGCGCGCCGCGTCGTATGCAAGATAGCCGACCGCGCCCCCCGCCATCGGCGCGAGTCCAGCGCGCCTTGCGAGCCTGCGCGTTCGGAAGTAGTCGCGCAGGAAGTCCGTCGCGCGCACGCCCCGCAATTCCTCCGTCTCGCCGCCCTGCTCGACGAAAGTCGTGTCGCCGCGACCGCGTATGACCATTTCGGGATTCACGCCGATGAACGTGTAGCGCGCGATGCGCTCGCCGCCCTCGACCGATTCGAGCAGGAACGCATACCGCGCCTCGCCCGCGACGCGCAAGAATGCGCCCACAGGCGTCTGCAAGTCTGCAAGCACCGTCCGCACAACCGGCACGACGTTTCCGCGCGCGGCCTCGCGCTCGAACTCCTCGAATGTGGCGGGTTGAAGACCGATCATAAGAAAAGTCAGAACGCAGAACGCTGAACGCTGAAGTGAAAGGCAGAGGTTTTCAGTTCTGCGTTCAGCGTTCTGCGTTCAGCGTTCCGTTGTTGAGCCAGTGGCCTCCGTCAACGACGATGACTGCGCCGTTGATGAAGCTCGCGGCGTCGGAGCAGATGAAGACGGCGCACTGCTCTATGTCGCGTATGAGTCCGAAGCGTCCGAGCGGAATTTTGCGTCGCAGACGTTCTTTAACGTCGGGCGGCACGAGCCGGCTCATGCCTTCGGTGTCTTCGATGGGGCCGGGCGCGATTGCGTTGACGCGTATGCCGTGCGCGCCCCACTCGACGGCGAGGTTGCGCGTTAAGGCGTCAACGCCCGCCTTCGCCGCCGAGACGTGTAGCTGGTAGGGCGTGCCGAGATAGTGGAGCGTCGCACTGATGTTCAGAATCTGCCCGCGATTTTTTTTAAGCTCATCGAACGCCGCGCGGCAGACGTTGAACGTGCCTTTCAGATCAATGTCAACGACCGTGCCGAAGCCGTTCGGCGAAAGCTTTTCCGCCGGGCAGAGGAAGTTGCCCGCCGCCCCGTTGACGACAACGTCTATGCGCCCGAAACGCTCGACGGTCGCGGCAACGGCGCTCTCGACCGCGGCGAAGTCGCGCACGTCCGCCGCGAAAGGAAAAGCCTCTGCGCCCGCTTCGCCAATCTTCGCCGCAGCCGTCTCAAGATGCTCAATGCTACGGCTGACGAGCGCGACGCGCGCGCCTGCTTCGGCGAGCGCGCGCGCGACGCCGCCCGTAATCCCCGTGCCGCCGCCCGTTACGAACGCGACGCGCCCGGAAAGAACCCCATCCGCGAAAATTTTCCGCTCAACGATCATGCAGCTTTCAGAGCCTCCCTCAAAGTGAATCGCCCTTCGTACAGGGCCTTGCCGACGATGACGCTGTCAACGCCGCAACGTCCGATGGACTTCAACTGCCGAAGGTCTTCGAGCGACGAGACGCCGCCCGAAGCCGTGACGCGCAAGGAAGACTCGCGCGCAATCGAGCAGGTCTGTTCGAGGTTGACGCCTGAGAGCGTGCCGTCGCGCGAAACGTCCGTGTAGACGATGCGGTCAACGCCCGCGTCGGCCACGCGGCGCGCGAGCGCGGACGCCGTCAGACGCACCTGCCTCTCCCACCCATGCGTGAGGACTGTGCCGCGCCGCGCGTCAATGCCGACGCAGACGCGGAAGCCGAAGAGCTGCACGAACATTTCGAGCGTCTCCGGCGACTCGGCGGCGAGCGTCCCGATGACGACCTGCGCCGCGCCGAACTCGATCATCTGCTGAACGTCGGTGACGCTGCGAAGCCCGCCGCCGAACTGCACGGGAATCTCGACCCCGCGGATGATGCGGCGCACGACCTTGCGGTTCTTCGAGTTGATGTCGGCAAACGCGCCGTCCAGATCAACGACGTGCAGCATCCTCGCCCCCGCGTCCTCGAACTTCTTCGCGATCACTACAGGGTCGCCGTCGTAAACCTTCACGTCCTGCCGACGCCCCTGCGTCAGCCGCACGCACTTGCCGTCTCTCAGATCAATTGCCGGAATGACTAACATCTTCGATGCCCGTGACAGGTGACGGGTGACAGGTGACAAGTAAGAACGGGTTTTACTTGTCACCTGTCACCCGTCACCTGTCACGGCTTTTTCGGTGTTGGCATGGGCTTTCCCTCGTCGTCGGCGACGTTGGGGGTGATGGGGAGCGGGGCTGGTGCGCCGTTCTCATCCTCTTGCTCCGCGCCGCCGAGTTGTTCTTTGGTCTCGGCTGCGTTCTTTTGAGCCGCGTCGTTGTCGGGGTCGAGCCGCAGAGCGCGTTGGTAGTCGAGCAGCGCTTCGCGCAGGCGACCCGCGCCGCGCATCCAGTCGCCGCGACGGACGTATGCGCGCGCAAGCTCGCCGCGCCCGTCCTGATCGCCGGGGCTGCGCTCCGCGAGCTTCTCCAGCCGTTCGATCTCCGCGTCGAGCTTCGAGTCGTCAGAGGCCGCCGCGCCGCCCGAAGCGTCGGCCTGCTGCGGGGTTGGAGCGTTGTTGCCCGCCACCTCCGATTTAGGCTTCGCGCCGCCACACCCGCACGCGAGCAGGAGGAGCGCGAGACCGGAGGCCGCGGCAATTGTTTGTGTGCGCGTCTGTGTCGTCATCCGTCTAGCTCCCCTGCACGTAAGGGCGCGACTGCACGATGAAAATCTGTCCGCGCATGAAGACCCATTCGATGTCCTGCTCCTTGCCGCCGAAGACGTTTTTGATGAGCGAGGCGGCGCGCGCAAGCTTCCGCACAACCGCGTCGGTTAGAACCGCGCGCTCGCCCGAAATCGCGACCTCTTTGACGCCGCCCTGCTCGTCGAACGTGAGTAGGCTGTCTTCCTCCGAGCGCGTCAGGATTTTTACGGAGTTTGCGCGCGGCAGGTATAGAATCTGTTCGGCGATCTTCTTGCCCTCGACCACCTTGATGCCGAGGCCGCGCTTCGCGCTGATGTAGATCGCGCCGCGGTTGCCCGCATCGAACGGGTCGGTCGTAATCATCACGCCCGCGCTGTCGGCGTTGATGCCTTCCTGCACAAGCACCCCCATGAATGCCTTCGAGTGGTCAACGTTGGCGCGCTCGCGTGCCTCATACGCTCCGAAATTCCAGAGCGACGCCCAAACCGTCTTTATCGCCTCGATCAGCTTCTCTTCCTCCTTCACGTTCGGCACGGTGTCGTATAGCCCCGCGCCGCTGAAGTTCGGAAGGTCTTCGACGTTTGAAGAGCTTCGGACGAAAAGCCCTTTGCCCACAAACTCGGCGCGCATCTTCTTCAAGACCGCCTCGCGCAACTCCGGCGACACCGCGCCGCGCTGTATCGTCGCGCGCAACTCGGTCAGACGCTCGCGCCTGTACGCGGGGTCGTGCACGAACTTCTGGTCGTCCAACATCTCAAGGATCGCTTCGTCGAGCTTGTTCTCCTTCATGAACTGGTCGTAGTAAAAAATCGGTATGCCGAAGCCGTTGGGCACTGTGACGCCCGCGAGGCGCGAGCGCGCGACTTCGCCGAGGTTGGCGGACTTCGAGCCGTAGGCGTCGGCCATTCGCGCGCGCTGTTGTGAGAGCGCGAGCAGCCGCTTCTCTTCGAGGTTGAAGCGCGGCGTCATCACGTCCTTGAGAACGGCGAGACGCTTCTGGTACTCGTCGAGCGCCTTGTTGTCGGCGCGCTTGATGACGTACTTGTCCTGCATCGTCTCGAACGAAACCCACCTGCCGTCGTACTCCTTCAACAACTCGCCCGCGTTCTTTATGAAAGCGTTCGGCACGCCCCAACCCTTAACGAGAAGGTTTATGTGCGAGAGCGGCGTCGAAGGCTTCGAGATGATGATGCCCGCGACCGGCGGGAGGCTTATCGGCACTTCGTCGAGGACGAGAATTTCGTTGAAGCCGATCTCGACGTGGTCGTCGAGCTTTTCGATGATGTGTATGCGCCCGATGCCCTTCGCGACGTTCAGCGGCTGGTACTCTTGCTCGCGCGCGATGTCGCTCTGCGTCACGCGGTCGAGTCCGGCAAGGCCGGTCGTGTCCTGCTCCTGACGGAGCGAGTTGGGCTTGAAGGCGACCGGCTCAAAGAAACTGGCGTTGATGATGTCCGCTGTAAGCTTTATCAGCTCGGCGGGTATAAGGTCGCCCTCCCAGAACTCGAACGTGTAGCGCTTGACGGGCGACTGGTATGCGAGCGTGCCGAGAATGAAGCGGCGGTTCGCGTTTATGTAATTGTTCTTGAAAAATTCCTCGCCGCGCTCGAGCGAGAGATAGTTGGCGTTGACGAAGTCTTTGTGGAAGCGGTACAGACGCGAGTTTGCGTAGTAGATTTTGTTCCTGTCCTTGCGGTCAATGACGAAGATGACGTGCGGCAGCGCGTAGGGCTGGTCGGTGTAGACGCGCGCGAGATTGTCGAAATCGGCGCGAGAGCGGAGAGCGTGCGCGGAACGCTGTACGGGGCGCACGGGCTTCTGCGCGGCTTGCCGATTCTTATTCGAGCCTCCCTGAGCCTTCGCGATTTCCGAGACGAGCGTCGCCGCAAACAGCGCCGCGACGCAAAGTGTCGTCAGACGCATTTTCGAGGTCTTCATAATTTCACTCTCCGACTGAAAGCTTCGCGCCTTCGCGCATCAGTAATTCTACCAGATAGTCAACGTGCCGCCGCTCCGTCAAAAAACTGTTGACGTTTATTCGCAGCGCGCGGCGACCGTGAAGCTGTGTGGTCGCGAGCCACGCGCCGCCGCTTCGCTCCACGCGCTGCTGCAAGGCTCGCTGCAATTCGTCCTGCTCGGCCACGGACTTTTCGCGCGCGCCTTTAGGAAGGAAGCGAACGCAGCAGAGCGCGGTCTCGACCTCGCCGACTAATTCAAACTCTTCCAGTTCGTCGAAGCGCGCGGCCAGATGTTTGACCAGCTCGATCTGCCGGTCAACCACTTCGGCGTAGCCGCGCACGCCCACGGCCTTGAGCGCGGCCCAGACCTTGAGCGCGCTCGCGCGACGTGTGCCGAGTTGGCCGTAGCGGAAGAAGTCGTATTCAACGTCCGCGCCGCCGCGCTCCTCGCTAAGGTATTCGGGCGTGATGTCGAAGCCGTCGCGCAGCACGCGCCCGCCGTCGCGCACAAGCAGCGCGCCGCACATGAAGGGGACGAACATCCATTTGTGCGGGTCAATCGTCACCGAGTCGGCGCGCTCGATTCCCCGCAGACGCCACTTGTGTTTTTCGGAGAACGCGAGGCCGCCGCCATAAGCCGCGTCAACGTGGAACCAGAGTTTGAACTCTTCGGCAACGTCGGCCAGCTCGTCGAGCGGATCAACAATGCCGGTCGAGGTCGCGCCCGCCGCGCCCGCGACGCAGACGGGCGTGTGGCCTTCGGCGATGTCGCGCTCAATCGCCGCGCGAAGTAAATCAACGCGTATGTGAAAGCGCGAGTCCGTGTCAATCTTGCGTAGATGCTCGCGACCGAGGCCGAGTATGTCAACGCTCTTGACGAAAGAATAATGGCACTGTTCGGATGCGTAGACGACGAGTTCGCCCGACGCCTTTGAAGAACGAAGCCCACGGTCGCGCGCCCCTTCCGCCGCGCGGTCGCGCGCGCACTTCAGGCCGATCAGATTCGCCTCCGACCCGCCGCTCGTGAGCGTGCCGAAGCTCTCCTCGCCGTAGCCGATAAGCTCGCACAGCCAGCGCAGCACGCGCGCCTCGACGACGCTCGCCGAAGGCGAGTTGCGCCAAGCCGCGCCGTTCTGGTTGAGCGCTGAGGCGATGGTGTCGGCCCAGACGGCGACGGGCAGCGGCGTCGGGTTGAAGAGTCCGAAGTAGCGCGGGCTTGGGATGTTCATCGCGTGCGGGATAACGTCGCGCTTGAGACTGTCGAAGACGGCGGCTATGTCTTCGCCTTCGAGCGGGAGCGGTTCGTCGAAGAGCTTCTCAAGCTCGGCGGGCGTGGCCGTAGAGCAGACGGGCGCACTGTCGAGCGCGCGCGCGTAGTCGGCGACGATTTCAGTCACGACTCGTCCGAGGCGTTCGTGCTCGGAGGCAAGAGTTTTCGTGTCTGGGACGGGGGTGTGCTTCGCGTCGGACATCGGCTATGCTTCGTTCGGGATGCGGGAGATGACTGAAAGAAAACTATCACCACGCGAGGAATTTGACAAAGCGCTGGAGGCGTATGCAGAGGCGTTCGGCGTGCGAATGTGTGAAGAGACGCGCGCACGTCTCGGCGAATACTTCGAGCTTGTGTCCGTGTGGAATCCGCGCCTGCACCTCGTCGCGCCGTGCTCGCCCTCGGAGTTCGCCGTGCGGCACGTGCTCGAATCGTTGCTCGCGCTACCCTTCCTCGGCGAAGGCGCGACGGTCGTTGACGTGGGTTCGGGCGCGGGGCTGCCGATTATCCCGCTCCTCATCGTGCGTGCGGATTTGAAAGCCGTGCTGGTCGAGGCTTCGCGGAAGAAGTCTGTGTTTCTGCGCGAGGCTCTGTCGCGGCTCGGCAGAAGCGAGGCGGCGCGCGTCGTGTCGGAGCGGTTCGAGACAATCGAGCCGCCCGCGGCGCAGTTCCTCACGTGCCGCGCGCTGGAGCGATTCACGGAAGTCTTGCCCGCGCTGCTCGCGTGGGCATCGCGCGTGCCGGTGCTGTTGCTTTTCGGGGGCGAGGGTTTGCGCGAACGGCTTGAGCTTGCGGGGCTATCGTTCGAGGCGATTCGAGTGCCTGAGTCCGAGAGAAGATTTCTTTTCGTCGTGAAGCGGGCTTGTAATCTTACTTGAATAGGAGTGGATGTGAGATTCACCGCAGAGGCGCAGAGGACGCGGAGGTGGCGCAGAGAGAATTCAACACTCTGCGCCCCCTCCGCGTCCTCTGCGCCTCTGCGGTGAAATTGACGCCCGGAACACTCAACTCAAACTACGAACTGAACGTGACGAAAAAGAGGCGAGACCCGAAAGTCTCGCCTCTTTAAGCTGGCCGTTGAAATCCGACTCAGCGGATGACGTTGATGCCGATGAGCTGTTGGCCGGAGATAACGTACTCGGCGGCGGGCAGCTCCTTCTCGTAGAGCGGCGAAAGCACCGTGGGCGTGTAGCCGCCCGAAGCGCGGTCGCTGTTGAGCGTGGCGACGAACGAGGGCGGGAGGTTCGGCATCTCGTCCGTGCCGATGACCGCGCCCGTCGTGATGCGGAAGAGCTTGACGTAGAGGCGGTCGTTCTTCTTGATCTTGTTGATCGCGCCGACGAGCTGTCCGAGGTCTTTCGGGACGAAGCTCTGCGACGCGGAAGCCTGCTGCAAGCTGCCGCCGTCGCCGACGAAGAGGACGAGCTGTCCGGGCGGAACGTCCGCCGGAATCTGCACGGGTATGCGCTGGACGAACTGCTTGCCCGACTCCGTGCGGACGTAAGCCTGCACTTCGACGGTCTCGCCACGGTGCGCCTCGTTGCGGTCGAGCGAGATGCGGTCGAGCGTTGCCGCGCGGCGCGAGTCGGTGGCCGCGATGTCGAGCGTGATCGGCCCAAGCTCGACGTTGTCGAAGCCGGAAGAGAGCAGCGCGGCGATGGGCGCGGCCACAGAGCCTGCGGCGGAGATGGGCGCGCCGTTCATCGCGAAACGCCTTTCGAGCGTTATCGGCTCCTGCCCCTTGACTTCGATCTTGCCGCGCACGCTCACCGTCGAGTCGCCGAGGCTGCGCTCGCTCGAAGTGATCGTGTTGTAGACGGTCATGTTCAGAAGTAGCGGCGTCAGGAACTCGTCGGTCGCGACTTCGTACTTGAACGTCTCGACCTGCTCGCGGCTCGTGTGCAGGTTGATAGTGACGGGGATCATCTTGGGCGCGTGGCCGAGCTTTCCGTAGATGCCCGTCGAGCGATCCTGCGAGATTGCGCCCACCATCTGGCCCGGAATGGTCAGCTTGAAAGAGTTCAGAGTGTTCGGGATGACCGTGACGACCGTGGACTCGGCCATAGGCATGTCGGACGTGCCGAGGCTGAGGAACGGATGGCCGAACGCGTAGATGCGCTCGCCGTCGCGGTGCGTCACGGTGCCGGATGCCGCAATCGAATAGTCGCCGCGGATGAGTTGGACGCTTATGGAAGAGCCGGGCAAAAGCGTCTGGTCTGTCACCTTGCCCATCGGCGTGAGGGGCGACGCGCCGCCGACGCCCGCTACGGGAAGAAGTCCGAGTTGTTGAAGCTGCGGCGCGAACTGCGAGACTGCCTGCGCCGAAAATCCGTTGAAGACGAGCGGCGTTGCGATGGGCGCGAACTGCTGGCCGAGCAGCGTGGCGAGCGGCGAGCCCGTCGCGACGGGCGCGATGAAAGTCACGCCGCCGGACTGCCCCTGCGGGATTTGCGGCTTCCAGTCCGCGCCCGCGAGTTGCAGATAAGAGACTGCGCGCGGCTCGCGCACGAAGCCGAGTTGGTCGCGTCCCTCGCTCGACTGGCGACCGCGCTCGAAGATGTCAATCATCTGCTTGATGGGCGTGATGCCCGCGATAGGCTCTTTGGAGAACGGGAAGGCGTATGCGATTGCGCCGATGAGCTTGCCGTCAATGAAGACGGGCGAGCCGGACATGCCCGCGAAGACGCTCGTGCGCTCGACCTGTGTGCCCGAAAGTCGCGCGATGATTACCGACTGGCGAGGCGCGGGGTAGCCCGGCAGCACGCCCAAAATTTCGACGCCGAACTCCTGCGCGTCAGCCCCCGCGAAGACCGTCCGCGCAACGCCCTTCTGGCCCGCGCGAACCTCTTCGAGCGGGAGAAAACTGACGCCGCGCGCCCCGACCTCCGGCGACTTCTGCGCGAATGCAGTTGCGCTCAAGGCGAGGAAAAGGGCGAACAGGGCGAGCAAGTTTTTTCTCATTAAATCACCTCAAAGGGGGGCGGAAAACTTTTGCATCGAGCGACCGCGATGCGCGCCGCTCACAAGCCGACTATAACTGCGCGCTTCTCACACGGTCAAGCTACAACTCGCGCAGGAAAGATGTGCCCGCCGCTTTGCGGGTTGCTTGAGTGTAAACGGTTAACAGCTTTACTTTTCCCGTCGCTAAACTATCCCTTGCCGCCGTCTTCGCGCGCGTGCTACTTTGCGGGCGCGAAAGCACGAAAAGTTGATGAACGAGATAGAAGGATTCATCCTCGCGGGCGGGGCTTCGAGCAGGATGGGCGAGGACAAATCCCTCCTGCGCCTCGGCGGGCTGACGTTCGTCGAAATCATCGCAGGCGCGCTCCGGCCCGTGGCTGCTCGCGTCCGACTTGTAAGCTCGCGGCCAGATGCGGAGGCGCACGGGCTGCCCGTCGTCGCGGACGTTTTCGAGGGGCGCGGCGCAATCGGCGGACTCCACGCCGCGCTCGCCGTTTGCGGGGCGAGTTGGGCGTTGGTCGTCTCTTGCGATCTGCCTTTCGTTACTACCGAACTGCTCGCACGTCTCGCGTCGCTGCGCGGCGACGGGGCGGACGCGGTCGCGCCTCTACAAAACGACGGACGAGAGCAGCCGCTCTGCGCGCTCTACGCCGCTGCTGCCTGCCGGACGACGGCGGAAGAGTTGATACGCGCCGGCGAGTTGCGCCCGCGCGAGTTGCTGCGGCGCGTGCGAACGCGCTGGGTTGCTTTCGACGAACTGTCCGAACTCGCCGGATCGTCTCTATTCTTTCGGAACGTGAACACGCCCGACGACTACGAACAGGCGCGGCACGAAGCGCAAGGCAAAAGGCAAAAGGCAAAAGGCAAAAGGCAAGAGGCAAAAATATAAGACGCAAGCTCTACAGCACGTCGTCTTCACTTTTGCCTCTTGCCTTTTGCCTTTTGCCTTTTGCCTTTACAATAGCACGCGATGTCACCTCGACGCAGAACCGGGCGGAAGTTTCTCGCCACGTTGCTCCCCATCTTTCTCCTTGTGGCGATTGCCGCCGTCGGCCTGACGATCTGGCTCGTCTACGGCGCGACGCATCCGCCCCAACGCGCATACCTCGTCACCCCGGAAAAGTTCGCGCGTCTGAGCGACCGCGGCCTACAGGCGACCGAAGAGACTTGGCCTAATCGCGACGGCACGCATGCGCGCGGCTGGCTCGTGCGCGGCGCGGAAGGCTCGCCCGCGATTCTTCTGCTACACGGATACGGGGCTGACCGCTCTTGGCTCTTGAACCTCGGCGTGAAGCTCAACGAGACGACGAACATGACGGTGCTGCTGCCAGACCTTCGAGGCCACGGAGAGAAGCCGCCCGCCCCAGTCACGTCCTTCGGCACGCTCGAAGCCGACGATGCGCTCGCCGCGCTCGATTACTTGCGCGGCTTGAAGACGCCGCAGGGGCGTGCCCTCGTCGGCGAGCGCTTCGGGATTTACGGATTGGAGCTAGGAGCCTACGCCGCGCTCGTCGCCGCACGACAGGATAAGAGCGTCGGCTCGCTCGCGCTCGACTCCGTGCCGGACAACCCCGACGGCGTTCTCGCGACGGCGGTCAATCGCCGCACTGGAATTGACAACGGCGCGCTACGCCTTTTAGCGAGGCTCGGCACGCGCCTCTATTTCGCGGGCCACTACAAGAACGACGCCGCATGCACCGTCGCCGAAAGCCTCGGCGAGCGACAGATACTCCTGCTCTCAGGCGAGGGCGCGGGCGCGTTGCGTCAGACGACCGAGACGCTCGCCAAGTGCTTCTCGTGGCAGGCGGGCGTCGAAGCGCAAACGAATCTGCCGATCACCGGCTTCACGCTCGCCTCCGCTTCACCCGAACAGGACGAGGCCTACGACCGCCGCGTCATAGACTTCTTCGACCGCACACTCCGCGCCGGTAAATAACAGAACCGCGAGCGGGATGAGGCAGAAACGCGACCGTAAGGGAGCGTGTCTTGGTCAAGCGACTGAGACACGCTCCCTTACGGTCGCGTTTCTGCCTCGAAGTCGCTACCGCGTCCGAACAAGTACCAGCGCTAAGCTCCCGTTATCGCTCAACGCCTTTACATCAAGCCCCGGCTCAACCGTTAACTGCGACGCATGCTCTACGGGCACAAGCACGAGCGCGCTGCCGCCATGCGACCGCGCGAACTCCGCTACGTCGTGCGCGCCCTCAAACTTCACAGGCTCGCCGTCGAGGTCGTATGCCAGACGGCCCGCCGCGTAGAACTCGGTCGTTCGGTCAACGGCGTGAAGGTGTACGACGGGCAGCGCTCCGAAGCCCTGCGCCTTTGCCGCGCTGAGAAGGTGCGCCGCCGTCTCCCTCTGCGTCGCGCGTTCGAGCGCGCACGCGACGATTAGAGGAATCGTCAGAAGCGTCGCGCTAACAATCGCGACGGCGCAGAGAGCGCGTTTCCGCGTGAGAAAGAGAGCGACGAGACCTGCGACACCGGCGGGCAGCACAATCGCGAGCGCGCAGCCAAGATTAAGTTCGGGCAGATGAAGGCGCGCACCGGCTCGCGTGAAAGCGATGGCCGACCCCGCCGCGCAAAACAGGAGCGCGAGCGCGCCCGTAAGCCGCATCGTCGAGAGGCCGCCCGCGCCGCGTAGGTACTTGTGCAGGCGGTCGCCCGCGAGCAGCGCGACCGCGGGCAGCGCGGGCAGCACGTAGCCCGGAAGCTTCGACCCCGACGCAGAGAAAAACAGCAGCGGCACGACCAGCCACGCAAGCATCAGCACGCGCAGTTTCGTCGCGGCATCGTCCGCGCGCGCGTTAGTCTCGCGCAACGATACGAACCCGCTCACAAAAAAGAGTGTCCACGGCAGCGCGAGCATGAGGATGATCGGAAGGTAGAAGTAGAACGGCTGCGGGTGGTGGTATTTGTTCGAGACGTAACGCGCGAAGTGGTGCTGTATGAAAAACTCGTTGACGAACGTCGAGCCGTGCCGCGCGATTACGGGCGCGTACCAGACGGCGGCGACGGCGAGACACAACGGCACGCCCCAAAGAATTCCGAGCCTCGCCGGCCACCTTCTACGCAAGATGAAATAGAACGCGACGACGCCCGCGGGAATTATCAAACCGACAAGCCCTTTCGCCAGCAGCGACG
>DASQLL010000517.1:0-2688 GCA_035630035.1 Pyrinomonadaceae bacterium
GCATCCCTCACTGACTTCGCCGAGAAGATCAACGCCACGCCGGCCTCGCTGGTGATGGTGCTGTTCCACCTCGGCGAGATGGTGACGGCGACCGAGTCGCTGAACTCGGCGACCCTGGACATCCTGGGCACCGAGCTCGACTACGACATCCAGGTCGTCTCCCCGGAGGAGGAGGACCGCGAGCTGCTCGAGTCGTTCGACCTCGAGTTCGGTGAGGACGAGGGCGACGAGGGCGATCTCGTCATCCGTCCGCCGGTCGTGACCGTCATGGGTCACGTCGACCACGGCAAGACGAAGCTTCTCGACGCGATCCGTCGCGCCGACGTGGTCTCCGGCGAAGCCGGCGGCATCACGCAGCACATCGGTGCGTACCAGGTGCACGCCGGCGAGGACGACCACGTCGGTCGCCTTCGCGCCGCGCGCGCGCATCAAGGTGAAGGCCTCGTGGCCGGGCGTGTCGAGGAACACGACGCGGCGCAAGTGGTCGGGCGCGTCGGGGCTGGGCACGTTGACGCTGTAAGCGCCGATGTGCTGCGTGATGCCGCCGGCTTCGCCCGCGACTACGTCGGTCGTGCGTATGGCGTCGAGAAGGCTCGTCTTGCCGTGGTCAACGTGGCCCATGACTGTGACGACGGGCGCGCGCGGGACTTCCGTGTAGTCGGTCTCGCCGCCGATCACACGCTCAAGCTCTTCGTCCGTGACCATCTCTTCGTAGCCGACGAACTGCACGTCGAAGCCGAAGCGCTTGCCTATTTCCTGCGCCACCTCGTTGTCGAGCGACTGGTTGAGCGTCGCGAAGACGCCGCGTTGGAGCAGAAGCGCCTGAATGTCCTTCGGACGGATGCCGGTCTTCTCTGCAAGCTCCTTGACGCTGCCGCCCTCGATGAGTCGCACCTGCTTCAGCTCGGCTGTCGCGGGCAGGTTGAGCGACTGCGCGATGCGATTTTCGAGCGTCGTCGGGCGCGCGGGGATAACATTGTCGCGGTCGAAGCGTCCGCCGCCTCTCGATTGGGCGGGCATCGGGCGACCGCCGCGGCGACCGCCGCGACCGCCGGGGCGTCGTGCATCGGCGGGCGGGATGTAAGTCGTCTGCGGCGTGGCCGTCTCGCCGGGCGTGCCGTGGAGCGCGCTGTCAACCTCGCGCTCGTGGCCGCGACCGCCTCGACCGCCGCGCGCGCTGCGGGCTCCGCGTTCACGCGCGGCAGGCGCGGGCGTCGGCGGCGCAACGGGGATGTCTATGCGCTGGCCGGGCTGTATGCCTTCTTTGAGCGCGGCGTCCGTGAGGCGCAGCGTTCTGACCTGCCTGCCGGGAGCGGGGATGGTTGTGGACGTGAGCGGAGCTTCCGCGGGTGCGGTCGCCGTGGCCGTTATTTGTTCGGACATAGAAGCAGCGAAGTCCGCGTCGCCGTTAGTCTCGGTCGGAGGCGCGGGAGCTTCAGGCGCGTGCGTCGCAGCCTCTGCGTCCGCTTGAATGTGTGTTGCGGGAGCTTGCGCCGCGGCAGCCGGACTCTCGGCGCGCGCGGCGGGCTGGAGCTTCTTGATGCGCGGCGTGAGCGCGCGGACGGCTGAGCCGCTGTCAGAAGGTTGTTCGACTTCGGGCGCAGACGCTTCGGCCTCAGGCTCGGCGTAGACTTCCGGCACGGGCGCTTCCGCGGGAGCGGGCGCGGCGGCGACGGCCTCGTCGTGCTTCGCTTTCTTGACGACACGGATAGCGCGATGAACCGTCGGCTCTTTCTTGGGGAAGTACTTATTGCGAATCTTCTCTGCAAGCTCTTTCGAGACGGTGTTCGAGGGGACGGACACGTCTATGCCCTCGCGGCGCACCTCTTCGATGATGCGCTTCGACTCCATCTTCAGCTCTTTGGCGAGATCGTAGATGCGAACCTTTGACAGGGTCATGAACTCCTTCTTCGACGCTTACGGGTAAAACGGCGTCGCACGCTTTCAAGGTTAAGTGTCAAACCGCCCCTTAACCTTCCCGGTGGCGCGCGCGCCTCTTCGGGCCGGAGAAGGATTTTTTAAGGCGGGCAACAGGCGTGCTTCTCTTCACTTGAGAAAAGCAGGCCCGCGCGGCTGCGGTTATTCGGCGTTGCTTGAAGCATCATCGGCCTCGTTGTCAGCAACGCTTTCATCAATCGTCGTCTCGGCCTCGCCCGCTGGGCGAGGCTCCGACGAAACTTGTATCTCCGGCGCGGACGCTTCGCTCGCGAAGTCGGCCTGCGGCGAGAAGGCCGAGTCCTCTTCCGACTCGTCCTCTTGCACCGTCGGCCCGCCGATGCCGCTCGCTTCGTCGTCGAGCGTTCCGGGCCGCTCCTCTTCGACGAACGCTCCGGTGTTCTGTATGACGGCGGCCTCCGCGGAGGAGATGTCGGGCGCGGGCGTGATCGTGTCGGGGCGAAGGTCTCGGCCCGCGCCCTGCAAGAGAAGCTCGTCCACGGACATCTGCTCGGCCTCGGTCACGACGACCGGGTCGGCGGACTCAGCGGCGAGAATGCTCTCTTCGGCGAGGAAGCCCGTGCGCGTGTGCGCGGCCTCGTCGTAGCCTTCGGCGATTGACGCCTCGGACGGCTCGACCTCGCGCGCCTCCGCCTCGGGGTCAAGCTCGACCGAAGCGGCGTGCTGCTCGACGGGTTGAGCCTCTTCGGCCTCTTCATTAGCACTCGGCGAAGACGCTTCAGAAGTGTCGGC
>DASQLL010000518.1:0-5781 GCA_035630035.1 Pyrinomonadaceae bacterium
GCCGTCCGTGACGTGCATGATGAAAACGACATCCGACTCGCCGAGGTCGCGCTCGATGTCTTCCCACTCAAGGGCGGTGAGCGGCGCACCGAGATTGTGCGCCGCGACGCGCAGACCGAAATTGTGGCGGCGGTTAATCTCGCCCTCTGCCTGCTTCATCGGCGCGAGTAGGCTCGTGCCGACGTACAGCGCGGTGATGTGCGGAGCTTTGTCCAAAGTTAACCCTTAGAGCGCGTTTATAAATTCAAGCTTTGCGCCGGAGGCGCAATAAGAAGGTAGCCAGACGTGAAACGTCTGGGACACGCCGCCGTTGATTCCCGCGTTGAAGACGCGGGGAGAACTGTCTGGCGCTCCTTCAGAGCGCGGAAACAACTCGCTCGATACCAGACGTTTCACGTCTGGCTACCTTCTTATTGCCGCTTCGCGGCTGAAAACGATTTCTAAACACGCTCTTTGAAACTCGAACGACCGTCGGCGGTCTCATGCGACGCCTTCGAGCTGATCCTCAAGTCTGCTGTATATCTCCCGCAGACGCTCAATCGTCTCCGCGTCCGCGTCCCAGAAACCGCGCCCTTCGGCTTCGAGCAGGCGCGCGACGAGCGAGCGTGCCGAATGCGGGTTGAGGCGGCGCAAGCGTTCGAGCATCTCCGCATCGAGGACGAAGGTGCTTGCAACTTCTTCGTAAACCCATCCGTCAACCGCGTCGGCGGTCGCGCTCCATCCGAAGGTGTTCGTGACGTGGCTCTCGATCTCAGCAACGCCGCGGAAGCCGTGGCCGAGCATGCCCTCGTACCATTTCGGGTTGAGCGTCTTCGCTCGCGTCTCAAGCCTCACCATCTCTTCGAGCGAGCGCACGCGCGCGTCGCGCGAGAGCGCGTCGGACAGATAGATGGCCGGTCTTACTTGCGCGTGCTTCTCGACCGCCTTCGAGACGCCGCCGAGGTACTCGAAATAATGGTCAACGTCTGTGATGCCGATCTCGAACGAGTCGAGATTCTGGTACGTCGCCTCGACGCGAGCGAGCGAGCGGGCCAGCGCGCCGCGCGCCTCTCGTCCTTCGAGCGCGCGCCCCTCGCGGTCGCGCCCGTATGCGAAGCACTTGCGCGTGACGAAGAGGTCGCCGAGCGCGTCCGCGCTCTCCCACTGCGAATCCATCACCATGAAGTTGACGTTCGTGCCGTAGCTTCCCGGCGCGTTCGAGAAGACGCGCAGCGCGGCCTCGTCGAACGCGCAGCCGTCCGCAGACATCTGCTCCGAGATGTTCGCGCGCACGGGGTTCATCTCCGAAGGCTCTTCAAGCTCGGCCACGCATCGCACGGCCTTGTCGAGCAGCATCATCGTCGCGCCGAACAGGTCGCGGTAGATTCCTGAGACGGTCATCAGAACGTCAATGCGCGGGCGTCCCAACTCTTCGAGCGGCACAGGCTCGACCTCTGTCACGCGGTTCAAACGGTCGCGCACGGGCCGCACGCCAAGAAGCCACAGCGCCTGCGCGACGCCCTCGCCCTGCGTCTTGATGTTGTCCAAGCCCCAAAGCACGAGCGCCATCGTGCGCGGGTATCGCCCATGCTCGGCGCGGTGTCGCTCAAGCAGCATGCCCACGACGCGCTCCGCGCGCGCGTAGGCCGTGTGCGAGGGAACGGAGTAGGGGTTGACCGCGTGCGTGTTCCGCCCCGTCGGGAGGATGGAAGGATTCTGCACGATGTCCGCGCCCGGCCCCGGCTCGACGTACTCGCCGCGAAGCGCGCGCGCAAGACCGTCAAGCTCCGCGCTCGTCCGAAGCCCTTCGCGTATCCTCGCGAGCAGAGCGAAAACTTTTGCCGACTCGACCGCCGGAACGCGCGCTTCGGTTTCAAGCAAGCCGCAAGCGCGCTCAACTCCCTCTCTTAAAAAGATTGAGACAGACGCTCGCACGATCTCATCAACGCGCTCACGTTCGCGCAAGCCATTTTCGCTCTTCGACGCGAGCAGTCCTTCGTATGCGCCCAGCCCCAAGCCTTCCGCCACGAGGTCTGTGAGGGCGCGCGCGCCGGACTCAGGCCGGTCGAAGGACGCGACGACGCGCAGAAGGTCTGCACACTCAGGCTCGTCCGACGCGCGACCGAAGACGTGCAGGCCCGTAGGGATGAGCCGCTGCTCAATCTCTACGACGCGCTCCCACAGTTCGAGGACGCGCCGGTCTCTATCTTCGCCCGTCTGAACTGAAAGTTTTCCACTCATAAAACCAATTACGGGTCAGTACCGGGAGCGGTAGCGACCGGGTAGGTCTTGGCCGACACATGCCTTGAGCGGTCGGGAGCGACCGCACCCCGTCGCTAACGCTCCGGGCACTGACCTGTCCAGAGCTTCACGCACTGCTATCTCCCAAAGCTTCCATCAAAGACGTTTCCGAAATCAACTGCGGCAGCCGCACGTAGCGACCGCCGAGGGCTTCCGACAGGAACTCTCCTTCGCCGTTTGAAGTGAAGCGTTGCTGCGTGTCAATGACGAGCGACGCGACGCCCTCGCCGCGTAGCGACGAGCCGATGCGCCGGATTTCATCACGAATTTGATTCTTGAGAGTCGTGCTGTCCTTCGACAAGTTTTCGGAGAGCGGCAAGTTCGCGCGGCCATCGGTAAAGACGACGAGGTTTGTTCGACGCGCTCGCTCGACGGAAGCGCGACGCGAGATGTCCAGCGCACGCAACAGACCTGCCGCGAGAGGCGTTGCGCCGCCGACGGGCAGCTCGTCGAGCAGCTTGCGCGCGCGCGTGGCGGACGCGCTCGGCGCGAGCAGGAGCGTCGCATCTCGCTCGCGAAAGCTTATGAGCGAGACGCGGTCGCGGCTCAAGTAGGATCGGCGCAGAAGCCCTGCGAGCGCGCCTTTGGCCTGACTGATTCGGTTCGCGGCCATGCTGCCCGACGTGTCAATCAAGAAGATGTAGAGCGCGCCCGCCTTCGCACGGAAGCGTTTGAATCGAAGGTCTTCCGGCGCGAGACTAAGCGCGAAGTCTTTCGTCTCGCTCCTCCGCCGGGCTTGCGCCAGCGCCGCCGCGCGAAGCGTCGCATCGGGCGCGAGGGCGCGCGTCGTCCTCTGTGTCGCCGCGCCGACGTGACGCCCGCGCGTGGCATAGCTCGAAGAACGCAGGCCCGCGCGTCGCGCCGTTTGTGAGGCTCGCCCTGTGCGCTGTTTCGTCTCCGCTTGATGAGCGAGAAGGTGTTGCTTCAGGCTGACCTCACTCGTCGGGGCGACCGTTTGTTCGCCGTCGAGCCGAGAGGCGGAAGCCCGACCGTCAGGGAGGGCGTCGCACCGCCGGTCAGAAAACGCCCTCCCTGACGGTCGGGCTTCCGCACGTTGACTTTCATCCGAATTCATACGTGCGTCAACGCTCGCGCGCGAGTCGCCGAACAGTTCTTCGACCGAATTTTCGATGCGCGCGCCGCCGCCGCTTTGTTCAAACGGATCGCGGCGCAGCCTGTGACGCAGCGACATCGCGGCAACGCGGCGCACGTCTTCGGCTGTCGCCTTGCGCCTGCCCTCGAAGGCCGCGAGAGCGCGTGCGGCGCGCGTGATGGTTATCTCGCCGCGATGTCCGTCAACGCCGAGACGTATGCAAAGCTCCGCAATCGAGTTTAGGAGTGTGCGCGGGACTTCCACTTTCGGAAAAATTCGCGCCGCTTTGAGGATGCGGCTGCGGAGTCGCGCCTGCTCGTCCTTGTGCGCGTCGAGAAACTTGAGAGGGTCGCTGTCGAAAGCCTCTCGATGCTCGACGATGAGGACGCGGCTTTCTATGTCGCGGACGGTCTCGACCTCGACCGAGAGGCCGAAGCGGTCGAGCAGTTGCGGTCGCAGCTCGCCCTCTTCGGGGTTGCCGGAGCCGACGAGGACGAAGCGCGAAGGATGCTCTGCGGAGACGCCTTCGCGCTCGACACGGTTGCGCGAGGTCGCGGCCACGTCGAGCAGGAGGTCAACGAGGTGGTCTTCGAGAAGGTTGACCTCGTCAATGTAGAGGAAGCCGCGGTTGGCCTCAGCGAGCAGGCCCGGCTCGAAAGATTTGATTCCCTCGCGCAGCGCACGGCCCAGATCAATCGTCCCGCACACGCGGTCTTCGGTAGCGCCGAGCGGAAGCTCGACGACGGGGACGGCCCTCGGCTCGCCCCTCAGCTTCCCCGACTCTTCGAGGCGCGCGAGGCATTCGTCGCAGAGATCACTTGTGTCCGCGGGGTCGCAGTTGAAGGCGCAGCCGCGCACGACTTTGAGCGGCGGGAGGAGACTCGCAAGCGCGCGGACGGCTGTTGACTTGGCCGTTCCCCGGTGGCCCATGACGAGGACGCCGCCGACGATGGGCGCGATGACGTTCAGAAGCAGCGCGAGCTTCATCTCCTCCTGCCCGACGATTGCCGTGAAGGGGAAGACCGGGCGCGCGGCTGAGAGTTGTGCCCTCTTGTTATTGTTCGCTGAATGACCTGCCATGTGGTCTGGATCGAGAAGAATTGCGGAATGCGGATTGCGGATTGCGGATTTAACGAGAGCTGTGTTGTCTTTCAATCCGCAATCCGCAATCCGCAATCTACAATCAAGTGACCCGCTCGCTACCGCGCGCGTTACTGATTAAGCCCGACGCCTGCTTATTAGCGACTCAAGGCTCGATTGACATGCGTAGAACGTTCGCCATCGGTTGGCGCGTAACCTTCCCGTCCTTCGAGACAACGACGAGTTGGTTGTTCTCGACCGTCACGCGCCGCACAGTGCTCATGTCGCGCTCAAGCGTCTCGCCGTCTTTGGTCACGATGACGAGCCGCTGCGACGGAGCGGGCGCGGGCTGCGTCGCGGCTGCGGGCTGCGAAGCGGACGGTTCGGCGTTGGCCGCGCTCTCGCTCCGTGCGCCGCGACTTGAATTTCTTGCGCCCCGCCTGCGAGGCGCGGGCTTCTTCGCGGCGGGCGCTTCTGAGTCCGTCTTCTTTTCGGCGTCGGCCTTCGTCTCGGCGGGCTGACTGGAATCGTCGCTCGATTTAGTCTCCGCCGTCTCCGCTTTCGCCGCGTCGTTCGCAGGCTTCGGCTTTGGTGTAGCGGCGCGTGTTCTGCTCGAACTCGGGCGCGTGCCCCTCCCCCTTCGCGGCGCGGGAGTCTCCTTGCGCGCGGCTGCCTTTTCGGCGTCGGCGGCCTCGGCGGGGGTCGCTTCTTTTTCCTTCGCCTCTTCTACGGGCGTAGCGACCGGCGTCGGCTCCGCGATGCGCGCGCCTGTCGAGGTAACACGGCGCGTGTTTTTGCCGCGACGCTCCGCGCTCGGAGCGGGCGTTGCAGCAGGCTGCGGCGCGGTCGCGAGGTCTGTCGGGGCGGGCGCGAACGAGCCGCCGAAGGTTATGCGGTACGTGCCGTCTGCGTCGCCCGCCGCGCGCGCCTCGACGCGCAGGATGAGCGTTTCCTCCTTGCGGACGTAGAAACTCTTCGTTACGCGCGCAGGATCGCCCAACAGCGTAATCTTGATGAGCGGTCGCTGCGTCGTCGCCGTGAACACGTCGAGGTCGCCCACAAGCTCCGAGCCTTCGAGCGTAACCAGAACGTCGCCCTCCGTAGCGCGAAAGATGTAGAAGTGGCGCGTGCGGCGCGGGTCGCCTAAGTCACGCGGCGGGATGCGCCCGCTTATCTCGTTCGAGAAGATGGGCGCGGGGTAGCCGGGATCGCTCGACTGCGCGGCGCAGTCGAGCGCGGCTGTCAATAACAGGAAAAGCCCGGCGGCGAGACCGAGTGCGCGCGTTTGTGTTCGGGAGTGTAGAAGCATCGGGCAAAGCTCCTGCGGA
>DASQLL010000519.1:0-2230 GCA_035630035.1 Pyrinomonadaceae bacterium
GCTGATGCAATACTTCGGCTACCTGCGCCGCAACCCCGACGACGCGCCGCAGGCCAACCTCGACTTCGAGGGCTACAACTTCTGGCTCTCGAAGCTCCAACAGTTCGGCGGCGACTTCCACCGCGCGGAGATGGTCAAAGCCTTCCTCGAATCCACCGAGTACCGCGCGCGATTCCGCGAGTAATAACGCAGTCAACCTCAGTCAGAAACGCGACCGTCAGGGAGCGTGTCCATGTTGCATAGGGAATTAACATGGATGGACAGGATGAACAGGATAAAGAAGTGATAAGTGATGAGTGATAAGAGAAAGGCAATGATTTTCTTATCACTCATCACTTATCACTCATCACCTGCTCTTATCCTGTCTATCCTGTCCATCCATGTTAGTTCCTTCCCTGTGTAGCTCAGACACGCTCCCTGACGGTCGCGTTTCTGCCCCGATTTTTTTTCCGCGCGATGTATTTCTTCACGCGCCCCGCGCACTGTACACGTGTCAGCCGTCGCACACGACTTCGCCGTCTGCCTACGTCAGCGGTTTAAGTAACAAGGAGTATGCGGGCCGAGGTTAGAGGGCTTGAGAGCTACGACGGCAAGCGACTTCTGGCGGGGCGAAACCGTCACGGGGAGAACGGACGCTCCGCCGGTTGAACGGCGCGGTCAGCGATGGCCGCGCCGTTATATTTGGGTACGAAGCAGAAACGCGACCGTCAGGGAGCGTGTCATTCTCGTCGAGACACGCTCGCTCACGCTCGCGTTTCTGCTTTGTATGTGCGGCGGAACAACTCGATCATGTCGGCGAAGGCCGCGTCGGTCGCTTCCGGGTCGTAGCGAGGCCCCTCGTCGCGCATGAAGGCATGTTCCGCCGGATAGAGCTTAACGGAGAAGTTCACGCCCGCACTTTCGAGCGCGCCCACGATCTTCGCCCGCCCGTCTTCGGGGATGTGCGGGTCTGCCGAGCCGAAGACGAGCAGCAGCTCGCCGCGAATCTCGCCCACGCGTTCGAGCGTGCCCGCGTCCGCGTCCCAACCGAGTTTTCCGTTGTGGACTCCGGTCGGGTAAAAGCACGTTGTCGCGCGAACGTCCGGCTGTAATGCCGCGCGAAAGGCTAGATGCCCGCCGATGCAGAAGCCCATCGCGCCCAGAGCTTCACGCTCGACGCGCGCGTGCGCTGCGAGGTAGTCGAGCGCGGCGCGGCAGTCCGCATCGAAGTCCGCGACGGGTGTGCGCGCTGCATCGTCGAGTCCGCGCGTGCGCCCGTCGTCGTCGAAAGCGATGACCGTGCCCAATGGTTCGATGCGGTGATAAATCTCCGGCGCGGCGGCGACGAATCCGTAACCCGCGAGCCGCGCGACGGCGCGCTCCATCGGCCCCGTCAACTGGAAGATGTCCGAGTAGCACAGAACGCCCGGATACCGCCCTTCCGCCTTCGGCGCGCACACGAGCATACGCATGGGGCTGCCCGCGACTTCAACGTCAACATGCTCAGTCGTAATTATCATTCACACTCTCCGCTAATAAGGGACGGGGAGAGCGGGAGACGGGGCGACAGGGAGAGAGGACACGCCGCGCGTATCTTAATCGCCTTGTCTCCCCGTCTCCGCTTCTCCCCGTCCCTCCTTCATGCCGCTCCGTGCTTCTTGAACCACGCTTGAAGCCGCTGCCATCCGTCGGTCGCGGCCTCCTTGTTGTAGGACGGGCGGTAGTCCGCGTGGAAGCCGTGCTGCGCTTCCGGGTAGACGATGATCTCTGACTCGCGCGCGTCCTTCGATTTAGATTTTTTCAGAGCCTCGCGCATACGCTCGACCGTCTCGACGGGGATGCCGCCGTCCTTGCCTCCGTAGAGTCCAAGCACGGGCGCTTTCAATTCGTCCACAACGTCTATGGGCTGCTTCGGCGTGAGAGGGTTCGCGGGCTGACCTTCGCGCGCGACGAGGCGACCGTACCAAGCGACGCCCGCGTCGAGGTCTTTGTTGTGCGCCGCGTAGAGCCAAACGATGCGACCGCCCCAGCAGAAGCCCGTGATGCCTACGTGCTTGGCGTCGCTCTTGCCCGTCGCCTTCGCGTAGGCCACGGTCGAGTCGAGGTCTGACATCACCTGCTCGTCCGGCACCTTCGCGACAATCTTCATCACGTCTTCCATCTTGACCTGCGAAGGGTCGCCCTGCCGCGCGTATAGCGACGGCGCAATCGCCATGTAGCCGAGCTTTGCGAAGCGCCGGCACACGTCCTT
>DASQLL010000520.1:0-3077 GCA_035630035.1 Pyrinomonadaceae bacterium
AGGTACGCACGCTCGTCCGCCGCGCGACGCGCGAGCGAAAGCGCGCGGCCTCCGTCCGCGTCGCCCACGAGCGGGATGCGACCGTCGGGCCGCAAGAGAGCGCGCAAGTATTCGAGCATCGAGCGGAGCTTCGTCCGGTAACGCTCTTCGATCTCGACTCCATTCGTGCGGCAAAGAATGAAGGAGCAAAGCAGCAGCTCCGTCACGAAGCAGTGGTAACTCGTCGAAGCCTCGCAGTCCGCGCCGTCGGCTAAGATTTGCTTGTCCATCTCGCGCATCAGCTCGCGCAGAGCGAACGCGCGCCACGCGCTCGCATCCCGCAATTCAGGCAAGCAGACGCCGAGCCAGAGCAGCCCCACAACGTCTGAAAGATAATGATTGCCCGTCGCGATGAAGGAGTATTCGAGATTGCGACGGACGTGGGAGGCGTGCGCGTCGAAGAGCGCGAGCATCGCGTCGAGACGGCGCGAGTCGAGAGCGCGCGAGCGTCGCAGAAGCCGGAACGCCGCGAGCAGATTCAACGCGCGCAGCGAGACCTCCATCGCGCACGCCCAGTTCGGCCCGAAGCCCACGGGGTTCTGCGCGCTCCAACTCTCGACTTGCGCGAAGACTTCTTCGGCGAATGATTCGTCGCCCGTGAGCGCGTAAGCGCGCGCGAGCGTCAGGAGGTGGCCGAGCCGGTTCAACTCCCAAAGCACGCGCACGTCCGAGCCGTCTCCGCGCACGAGCTTCGCGTCGCCGTGATATTCGAGCGGCCAACGCTCGCCCGACGCGGGGTCGCGCAGCCAGTCAACCTCCGCGCCGAACTCCAGCGCGCCGTAGCCGAGCAGCGGCCAACGGTGCGCCACTATCTCGCGCGCCTCGCTGGCAAGCTCGCCCGACGCTTCGAGCGTCGCCTCGCGCGTATGCGCCCGCGTCGCTTCGTCGAAGCCTTCAAAGAATCGCGGCTCGGCGCGCTCGCGAAAGTGCGCGAGCAGTTCCGCCGCGCCCATGCGCGCGAAGGCCGGCGCGAGACGCGGCGGGCGGGCTTGTGACTTTGCGCCTTGAATGAAATGCTTGCCGAGACGCGCGCGCTCGCGACTTTTGCGCGCCGCAAGAAAGACGCGACGCCCCGTCTCAAGAAGCGCCGCGCGCAATGTAACGTCGCCGCGCAGCGCGCTCTTTATCTTGCGTGTGATGCCCATTCAACTGGGAAATTAACATGGATGGACAGGATGGGCAGGATAAAAGATTTGAAATTTGAAATTTGAAATCACTAATCCTGCTCATCCTGTCCATCCATGTTAATTCCTCTTCCCTCAGCCCCACGCTAGCCGTTTGTGCACAGAGAACCTGCTCGCTATTTTTCGTGGCATCGTTCACGCACCGGCAGCCCATGTTCACGCTCACGGAGGGCGCGCGCCTCGCCAGCGCCTTTGACGCTTTAAGTTTCCGGTGGATAGACTGACTCTTCTGTTTCGAGGCTGTGACGATGCGAATGGCGAAAGACTTTTAGATGACCTTGAAGACGGGCGAAACGACGGAGGGACAACTCGCCGCGACTTCGGCGCACGCGGAGGCGCGCGACGAAGAGGCGACGAGAGGCGACGCGCGCGCCTCACACGCGGCGCACATACGCATCAGGTCTGAAGAGTCGGGCGTGCAGCTCAACCTCGGAGACCTCTGGGCGTATCGCGAGCTTCTGCACTTCCTCGCGTGGCGCGACGTGAAGGTTCGCTACAAGCAGACCTTGCTGGGCGTCGCTTGGGTCATCGTCCAGCCGCTTCTGACGATGCTCGTCTTCATGCTCGTCTTCAACAAATTCGCGCGGCTCGACACCTCGCCCGTCCCATACCCTCTGTTCGCGTACTCCGGCCTTCTGGTGTGGGCTTTCTTCTCGACGGCAATCGCGAGCGGGACGAACAGCCTGATCAGCGACGCGAGCCTCATCACGAAGGTCTACTTCCCGCGCGTGTTCGTCCCGGCGGCGGCGGTCGTCGCGGGGATTGTTGACATGCTCGTCGGCTCGCTCCTGCTCGTCGCGCTCGCCGTCTACTACGGCGTGCACGTGACGTGGGGTCTCGCGCTTCTGCCCTTCTTCGTGCTGCTCGCGGTGATGCTCGCGCTCGGCACGGGGATGCTCGTGTCCGCGCTCACGGTCAAGTACCGAGACCTGCGCCACGTCGTGCCCTTCGTCATGCAGACGTGGATGTTCGCGTCGCCCGTCATCTACCCGACGAGCGTCGTGCCCGAAAGCTGGCGCTGGGTCTTCGCCGTCAATCCTATGACCGGCGTCGTCGAAGGCTTCCGCGCAGCCGTCACGGGGCAGAGCTTCAACTGGCTGCACGTCTCGGTCTCGGCAATCGTCGCCGTCGCGCTCGTGGCCTTCGCCTTCTACGTCTTCCGCCGTCTCGAAGACACCTTCGCAGACGTGATTTGAGTGATGGAACTTTTGTTAACCACAGAGACACAGAGGACACTGAGATGGCACAGAGGATTTGATTTCTCTGTGCCATCTCCGTGTCCTCTGTGTCTCTGTGGTTAATTATTCGGCTTACGATGAAGCCTGCCGTCAAAATCGAGAATGTGAGCAAGCGTTACCGCATCGGCGGGCTTCTGCCGGGCTACGACTTCACGCTGCGCGAGGCCATAGGCCGCGCCGTCGCCGCGCCGTTCAGGCGTCTACGGCGCGGCGCGCGAGATGACGAGCGGCGGACGCTCTGGGCGCTCAAGGATGTGAGTCTGGAAGTCGGGCAGGGCGAGCTTATAGGCATTGTCGGACGCAACGGAGCGGGCAAGTCAACGCTTCTCAAAATCCTCTCGCGCGTGACGAGGCCCACGACCGGCGAGGTCGAGCTATTCGGGCGCGTCGGCTCGCTCTTAGAGGTCGGGACGGGCTTTCATCCGGATTTGACGGGGCGCGAGAACGTCTTTCTCAACGGCGCTGTCTTAGGCATGCGCCGCGCGGAGATCGTCCGCAAGTTCGACGAGATAGTCGCCTTCTCCGAGCTTGAGAAATTCATCGAGACGCCCGTCAAGTTTTACTCTTCGGGGATGTACGTCCGCCTCGCCTTCTCCGTGGCCGCGCACCTCGAGCC
>DASQLL010000521.1:0-13125 GCA_035630035.1 Pyrinomonadaceae bacterium
TCCGTCGCGGAATCAATCGCCGCACGCGCGACGCTCGACTTGATCGAAGCCTTCGCGAAAGGTGCGCTCGCAATTTCGGTGATCTCGATCTCCTGAAAGCCGCGCGTGTCGAGATGCTCGCGCAGAAGCGAGACGACGAGCGCGGGCGACAAATCAGGCACGAGCCGGAAGTCGAGACGCGCGACGGCCATGCCCGGCAAGACGATCTTCGCGCCCGCTTCGGTGTGGCCGGTGTGGATGCCGCAGATCGTACAGGTCGGGCCGAAGATCAACTCCTTCGTCAGCGCGCGTCCGGTCATGCCGCGCACCCAGCCGCCGATCTTGAACTCGCGGCGGAGTCCCGCCTCGTCGAGTTCGACCGAGCGCAGGGCGCGCGCGTCGTCCTCCGTCATCGGCGCGACGTGCGACGCGAAGCCGTCCACCGTGATCACGCCGTTCGGCGAGACGATGGTGGCGAGCGCCTGCACGAGCCGCCACGCCGGGTTCGGCACGATCCCGCCCCACTTCGAGTGCAGATCGGCGCGCGCGCCCACGGCCCGCAGCTCGACGAACGAGATGCCCTTGAAGCCGAGGCTGACGACGAGCCGCCCCTTCGTGTCGCGGTAGCCGTCGTCCCAGACGCAGCCGTCCGAGCGCAACAGCTCGCCTTGCTCCTGCGTGAACTTGTACAGACTCGGACTGCCCAGCCCGTCCTCGCCCTCGACGAGGAAGCGGAGGCAGACCGGGAGCTTGCCGAACGACTTCTGGTACGCCTCGATGGCCGCGACGCGCGCCACCAGATCGCCCTTGCTGTTCGACGCGCCGCGCGCGTAGAGCTTGCCGTCCTGAACGACCGAAGCGAACGGCCCCGAAGACCACTCGCCGAGATGCCCGACGGGCTGCACGTCGTAGTGGCCGTAGATGACGAAGCAGCGCTCGCCCGCGCCGCACTCGCCGTAGATTATTGGGAAGCCGCTGCCGACCTTGAAAGTGCGCGTGCCCGCGCCCACGCGCTGCAACATCTGCTCGACCTTCTCCGCCACGGCGCGCATCCCCGTCCCGCGCGCAGCCACCGATGGCATGCGACACAGCTCTTGCAGACGCTCCGTGAACGAGCGCGCGTGGCGGTCAACGTATCTGTCGAAGCGTGTGAACGGCATAAAGACCGTGAATGGTAAATGGTGAATGGTAAATTGTTAATCCATGCTCAAGCAGCGTAGTTATCGCTCAAGCTAACGAGCGTTCAACCGCCATTCACCATTTACTATTTCCTATTCACTATAAAAAAGGTATCGCGGTCGCTCCGCGTTGCGGTCGAAGCCGGCGCAGACGAGGCCAGCGGCGAGCGCGTTTTGAAAGTCGGCGCGGACGCGGAGCAGTTCGCTTTGCGCGAGCGCGTTGTCTTCGCGGACGAGCGCGCCCCAGTTCGGGGGAATCTCTACGAAGGCCGCGGGGTCGCCGAACGGCTCAGGCTCGTCGCCACGCGCTAAAGCTCCGACGCGGGGCGCATCGAGCGTCCATTCGGCGACGAGGCGGTCGCTGTCGAGACCTATCTGCTCGCCGAACTTGCCCGTCACGGTCGAGTAGTCGGTGCCGTAATAGTTCGCGGCGTAGGAGCTAACGTTGACGCCAAGACGGTTGAGGTTGAAGTGCGCGTTGCGCGACTGCATGGGGTCCCAAGTCCAGCGTATGAAGCGACGCCCTTCACGAAGCGCGCGCTCGCGCTGCGCCCACTTCAGACGCGCGCCGACGCCACGGTTCTGGTAGTCCTTAGTCACGGCCATCATGTGCGAGTAGCCGATGATTTCGCCCGCGCCGCGCACGGCCACCTGCGTGAGGACGAAGCCGACGAGTCGCGCACCCTCGAACGCGCCGAGCGTGAAGCCGCCCGCGCTGCGAGCGACGATAAGGTGTCGGCGCGGCGAAAGCTCAAGGTCGGGCAGCCCGAACGCCTCGCGCTGCAAGCGCACGCACGCGTCGAACTCTTCGACGCCGACGCACTCGCGGATTTTTATCTCGTCCTTCCCGGCAGACACTTTCAACGCCCCGCATATATTTCCATCGAACGCCTACAAGTCAAGAAAGTCTGTGGCAAGTGACGAGCGGCGTCTGGATAAGGCTCTCGCCAACCCCCTCCCAAGACTTTGCTAAATTCCGATTTGATGGATGGATTCTATCTCGTCAGTCGCCGCTTGTCACCAACTGTGCGGAAACGCGACCGTAAGGGAGCGTGTGGTTAAAGGATGAAGGCGGAAGGATGAAGCAAAGACATTATTTCTTTCATCCTTCCGCCTTCAGCCTTCATCCTTTCGCTGACACGCTCCCTGACGGTCGCGTTTCTGACTCGTATTAATCGGCGAAAGCGATGCTCAGCTCGCGCAAGGTGGCCGAGTCGGTCGCGTCCTGACCCATGACATCTTCGCGGTTGACGTGGCGGTAGAGTATGTCGCGCTGTTGCGGGCGGAAGCCTGCGGCGCGGATTTGTTGGCGCAGGGTCTTTTCGTCGGCGGTGTTGTGCGCGCCCGCGGCGGAGACGACGTTCTCTTCGATCATGATCGAACCCATGTCGTCCGCGCCGAAGCGGAGCGCGATCTGTCCGAGCTTCAACCCCTGCGTCAGCCAAGAAGCCTGTATGTGCTCGACGTTGTCGAGAAACAGGCGCGAGACGGCGAGCATCTTCAAATAGTCAATGCCCGTCGGCTCTTCCGTGATGCGGCGACCGAGCGCCGTGTTCTCGCGCTGGAACGTCCAAGGGATGAATGCAGTGAATCCGCCCGTCTCGTCCTGCACGTCGCGTATGCGTTGGAGATGCCGGACGCGGTGAACGATTGAGTCGCCGATGCCGAACATCATCGTCGCAGTCGAGCGAAGGCCGACCTTGTGCGTCGCGCGCATAACGTCGAGCCACTCGTCGGTCGTGCATTTCGTAGAGACGCGCTTGCGAACCTCGTCGTCTAAAATCTCGCCGCCGCCGCCGGGCATGCTGTAAAGCCCCGCGGCCTTGAGCCGGCGCATGATCTCCTCGTAGGAGAGCTTCGAGATGAGGTGAATGTTGTGAATCTCCGGCGGCGAGAAACAGTGGAGTTGAAAATCAGGATACCGCGCGTGCAGCGTCCGCAGAAGGTCTTCGTACCACTCGATGCCGAAGTCGGGGTGCAGTCCCCCCTGCATCAGCACGCCCGTGCCGCCGAGCGCGATGGTCTCATCAATCTTCTCGCAAATCTGCTCGATGGTCTGCACATACGTGTCTGGCTTTCCCGGTCGTCGGTAGAAGGCGCAGAAGGTGCAGACGACGTTGCAGACGTTCGTGTAGTTGACGTTGCGGTCAATGATGTATGTGACGACGCCCCCGGCATGTTTGCGCCGACGCACTTCGTCCGCCGCGACGCCGATGCGCGCGATGTCGTCCGATTCGAGAAGCGTTGTGCATTCCTCCGCCGTCATGCGCTCGCCCGCAAGCACGCGGTCTAAGATGGGTTGAATGTCTGTCGTCATTTAATTTTCCGCCGGGAGTTCGACGCTTCGATTTAATCGTTTCGGGCCGCCGATCTCAGAATCGCAAATTTCAAATCTCGGACTTCAAATCCGCATTTTGCCACACCCGTCGGACGGGCGAGTCAGTAAAATTCACGTTGCCACTACGGTCTGTAGGGGCAGGGCTTGTTCCCGCCCGCTCGACTAATTTAGATTCAACTTGCATGCCAGTACAAGACAGGCAGGGACAAGCCATGCTCCTACAGTCAACATAAACTTGCGCCTGAATCTTTCAGACATCACTTCCGTCAAGAAATCTCAGCGGACGAAACTGCTGCGTGACGCCGTGCTTGTGGGCGAGACGGAAGAACAGCTCAAGCCCTGCGCGCATCTCTTCGTCAAGCTCGAAACAGATGTTCTCGCGCAGATACTTTACAAGCTCTTCGCGTGGCCGCCCCAGTTCCCTCTCATACTCCGCGGCGATCACTTCAACCAGCGCCAGCCCCTCGTCGCGCGCGCCCGCGAAATCTATTTTTTCCACACGCGCACGCGCGCCCTCGTGCGCCATCCACATCGCGAAGACGAAGCCGAGACCCGTGAAGCTTCGCCAAAGCGCCGCCATGTCGTAGACGCGAAGCCCTTCGCGCGGGAACGTCATCGCCGGGTCGCCGATGAGGAGCGCGGCGTCGTGCGCGCGCAACATCTCCGTAAGGTTCGGAGCGGACGGCACGAGGCGCGGCGCGCAGTGGGCGAACTCGCGGAAGATGACCTCGACGAGCGCGGCGGAGGTGCGCGACGAAGTGTCGAGCGCGACCGACTCGATCTCTTCGAGCGGCTTGCCCCACGTAACAAGCACGACGCTCTGAACCTCCGTGCGCGCGCCCACGCATACGCCGCGGACGACTGCCGTCTCCGGCAGTCGTTGATACTCAATGACCGGGACGAGCGCGGCCTCCGCCTCGCCGCGCGCCAGAAGGTCTGCACAGCGCGACGGCGCGGCGTCCGTCAACAATTCGATCTCGCCGCGACGCGCGCCGCGCGCGAAGCTCCATAAGAGCGGCGCGGAGTTCAAATAACTCGACGCGGCGACGCGCGGCGGGCCTCCCTGTTCGTTATTTGAGCTTTTCTCTTCTCTCAATTTTTTTTCGCGCGTCGCACACACGTCCACAAATGCACAAAGATGCTAACGCACACCGTCGCGGCCCGCAACAAAGCCGTCACGCAAAGCCTCGTTGACAGTCTTTCGAGCGCGCCAGTACCATGCGAAGCCGTGAATGGTAAATCGTAAATGGTAAATCGTTAATTCCTGCTCAAGCCGCGTGGTTATCGCTCAAGCTGACAACCACTCAAACACCATTCACCATTCACGATTTACCATTCACGGCTCTTATGCCTAACTACGACATCAGCGTGCCCATCGCGCCCGGCGTGACGCCGACTTATCCGGGCGACCCCGGCATCGAGGTCGGCTCGTGGGCCGCAATCGCGCGCGGCGACGCCGCGAACGTCTCCGTGCTTCACTTCGGCGCGCACACGGGGACGCACATTGACGCGCCCGCGCACTTCATCGAGGGCGCGCACGGCATCCCCTCGCTCCCGCTCGACACACTCGTCGGCGAGGCGCGCGTCGTTGAGATTCCGGCAAGCGCGCTTGTCGTCGAAGAGAGTCACGTCGAAGAGGACGCGCTCTGCGGCGCGCGGCGCGTTCTGTTCAAGACGCGCAACTCCGGCTTCTGGGCTTCGTCGGGCAACCGCTTCCGCGAAGACTTCACTTTCATCGCGCCCGGCGCGGCGCGTGCGCTCGTCGCGCGGGGCGTGCGCCTCGTCGGCTTCGACTATCTCTCCGTCGAGAAGTTCGGCTCGGAAGGCTTCGAGACTCATCTCGCGCTGCTCTCAAGCAGCGTCGTCATCGTCGAAGGCCTCGACCTGAGCGCGGTCGCGCCCGGCCTCTATGAACTCATCTGCCTGCCGCTCAAGCTCGAAGCCGGGACTGGCGACGGAGCGCCCGCTCGTGCGATTCTGAGAACGCTCGATTGAACGTCGCCGCTCTCCAAAACGGGCGGCCCGGAGTATGAAGATGATCGAGAAGGTCAACCTCTCTGAAAAATTTGCGCTCTTCAGCGACCACTGGAGTCCGAAGATCGCGGGCGCGGTGAACGACGCGCACGTCAAACTCGTCAAGCTTTCCGGCGAGTTCGTATGGCACAAGCACGAGACCGAGGACGAGATGTTCCTCGTCGTTAAAGGGAGCATGACGATACGCCTTCGCGACGGCGAGGTTCGGCTCGGAGAGGGCGAGTTTGTTATCATCCCGCGCGGCGTCGAGCATCTGCCCGTCGCCGAAGAGGAGGCGCACGTTCTTCTCTTCGAGCCTAAGACCGTCCTCAACACCGGCGATGTTGTGAACGAGCGAACCGTCGCCGCGCTACAGCACATCTGAGGAAGCCGAAACAAGATGACGAGAGACCCAAACAGGCGCGCGCGTAAGACCCAAGCGCAGGGCGAGCCGACCGCCGACGTTAACGCGCCCGGCTATCGCGAGCGCGTCTTCGACATCGTCCGCCGCATCCCCGCCGGGCGCGTGATGACCTACGGCCAGCTCGCGGAAATCCTCGGCGAGGGCTACACGGCGCGCACCGTCGGCTTCGTCATGCACGCTGCCGGAGACGAAGACCACTGGCAGCGCGTCATCAACGCGCAAGGCTCCTGCTCGACGGGGCGCGTACTTCTCCCGCCCGACAAGCAGCAGCGCATGCTCGAAGCCGAGGGCATCGCGTTCGACGCCAAGGGACGCTGCGACCTCGCGCGCTACCGCTGGACGCCCGAAGAGTATGCCGGCGCGGACGAGTCCGGCGGCGAGGCGCAACCGAGCCTCTTCGGCGACTGACTCCCCTTTCCGATTCGAGGAACGACAAATGAGCAACGAACAACTCCAGACGCGCGCGCCCTACGCGATCAGCGAGCCGCGCTTCTCTGTCTCGCCGCAGATGGTGACGACCGCCTTCGAGCTTCCCGGCTACCGCATCCGCCAGAGCCTCGGCGTCGTGCGCGGCATCGTCGTGCGCTCGCGCAACCTTTTCGTCAACATCGGCGCGATCTTCAACGCGATGGTCGGCGGCAACATCACCGCTTGGACGAACCTCTGCGAGACGACGCGACGCGACGCCTTCGAGATCATGATCCAGCACGCGACCGAGCTTGGCGCGAACGCGATCATCGGCGCGCGCTACGATGCGACCGAGGTCGCACAGGGGGCATCCGAAGTCCTCGCCTACGGGACGGCGGTCGTCGTCGAGCCTCTTGAGGGCACGGGGATTTACGGCTCGTGAGCGCGACACAGCTAACGCCGGAAGAGCTTGCGCGTCTGCGCGAAGCCTTCTCAAAGGTGCATTTCGCTCGACTGCTCGGCCTTGAGTTCGTCGCTGCTGAGCGCGGCGCAGCAACCTTCGCCCTCGAAGCGCGCGAGGAGCTGACGCGCATGGGCGGCATACTGCACGGGGGCGCAATCGTCTCGCTCCTCGACACGGCAGCGGCCTTCGCCGCCCACACCCTCCTTGAACCCGGCGCTCAGACCGTCACGGTTGACCTCACCGTACACTTCCTGCGCCCCGTCAGCGCGGGACGCATCGAGGCGCGCGCGCGCGTCCTGCGCGCGGGCCGTCGCATTCTCGTCATCAACGCCGAAGTTACAGACCCGACGGGCGTCCTTATCGCAACCGCCACAACAACTTACGTCCGGCAAGGTTAGACTCCGGGGCGTTTCTCTGACTCCGTTTTACTCTACCGACGGCAAGACTTTCTCTTCGGGAGGAAACGCTCAAAAGGATAGGCTTGGCGTCTCGGTTAAATTAATATAGACAAAGGTGTTTGTCTTATGCAAAAATGTGTTTGCCACTATTGGCCTTCGTAGCAGTAGGCCGTAGAACCTTCTCTTCGATCTTGGCGCCGCGCTCCTCGTCGCTTTCCTGACAATCTCGATGCTTTCGCTATACAGCGCCCTTCTCGCACAGCACCCACGCCAATTGACTCCTGTCCGTTGCGCGGAGCCTACGATTGTGCAGCTCCACCGCTACTTCGAGGATGTCGTGCTGGAGAACAATCTTGCTGCGCTCGTCGTCGAGAGTTTACTGCCCGAGGCCCAGCGCTCGCTGCGCGACATAGACCGCGTGCGCGATGTCGGAGGCTCTGCGCGCCACGCTTTCTTCTTCGTCTCGCCCGACGACGCGTTGAACGACGCGCGGCTGAGCGACGGCGACTCCGAGCGCGAGCCGATCTTGATGAAGAAGACGGCGCAGGCGGAGTTCGACGAGCGATTCGTGATCATCGCGGACGCGCGATTCTCCGCGCTGCTCGCTTCTGTACGCACACGCGACGAGGACGGCGCGGAATCTGCCGGCGACGAGGTCATCTGGTCGTTCGAGCCTGACATCGTTTACTCGGCGCTCGAATACCTCATGGCGCGTGTCACGGCTGAGCTTCCCTCATACACTCACGTCTTCGCGCGCGCCGTCAGGACGTGCGTGCCTAAGACGACCTCGCTCCAGCTCACGCTCTCAGTGACCACGAAGCTCGCGCGTCTCTTGCAGGAGCAGGCCGTGCGCGAGATCGCCGTCAACCGCATCGCGACTACCATACGAAGCTCGCTTGAACTGCCCAGCGTCCTCCAAACAACGGTCAACGAAGTCGGGCGCGCTCTCGGAGCGCAGCACAGCGCGCTGAGCGTCGAAGGCGAGCACGGGCAACCTCCGCTCACAACCTGTTACTTCCGCGACGCCGACGCCAACGATGAGAAGACTTCCGCGGAGCTGCTCAGCGACCTCGAAGCCTACGGCGTGCGTCTGCGCGGTCGCCTGAAGACATACGTCCACGACGGCACAAGCGGCGCGGGCCAGACGGAGGCGCCTCCGGTCGCCGCCGTGCCCCTCATCTATCACGAGCGCTCGATGGGCGTACTGATGGTCACGTCAGACAACCCGGAGCGCGTCTGGCAGGACAACGAGATAATGCTTCTACGGACGGTGGCCGATCAGGTCGCCGTTGCCGTCAACCACGCGCGCCTCTTCCAGCACATGCAGCATCAGGCTTTGACCGACGGACTCACGGGCTGTTTCAACCGACGCTTCTTCGATATTCAACTGGAGCGCGACCTACATCTCGCCACGCGCATGCGCCAGCCCGTGTCGCTCATCCTTCTCGACATAGATCACTTCAAGAGCGTTAACGACACGCACGGCCACGACGCGGGCGACCGCGCGCTTCGCACCATCGCCGACGCTCTGCGCGAGGAGGTGCGTGGCGTTGACACCGCCGTGCGCTACGGCGGCGAGGAGTTTGCGATCATTCTGCCGCAGGCCGGCCCCGAAGGCGCGCTCGTCGTCGCGGAGCGGCTGCGCGCGCGCATCGAGCGGACGGACGTGCCGGGCGTAGGCTTCATCACGGCATCGCTCGGCGTCGCAACATTCCCGCTCGACGCCAGCTCGCGCGAGCTTCTGGTGACGACCGCAGACCGCGCGCTTTATCAAGCCAAGCGGACGGGCCGAAACCTCGTATGCTCATCCGCCAATCTGTCGCCGGACGACGCCCCTTTCGCGCAGCCCGGGGCGAGCGCGACGAGACACAGCCACGCCGACAGTTCGCCGGAGCATGACAGTTCGCCGGAGCATGAATCCGTCCTGCCGCCGGGCTTCTGACCGAACACTTTCAGAATCACTCAGACCAAGCGCGAGGCTTCCACGGCCTCGCGTTATTTTTTTGTTTACGCGAGATAAAGGCAAACCCGCCCCGTCATTTCCGCGTTTGTCTTTACGCTCACAAATCGCGCATCATAGGCGTCGAAGGTTTCGTAAGTAACAGGCGAAGGCATTCATACTTTATCGCCCCGTTTTGGGTTCGGTCTTGCGTTCATGGACGATCTGCGAAAATTCGCTCGCTACTTCCTCCCGTACAAGAAGTCGCTCGTCACAGGCATCATCTGCATCCTCGGCTCGGTCGTCATCGGCCTGCTCGTCCCCATTTACATCGGTCGGGCGGTGGATGACCTCGGCGCGGAGCCGACGTGGGAGAAGGTCACGCGCTACGCGCTCTTAATCTTCGGCGCGAGCGTCGTCAGCGGCGTCTTCCTTTTCCTACAGCGGCGCATCCTCATAGGCATGTCGCGCCACGTCGAGTACGACATCAGGCAGGACTTCTACGCGCACCTGCAACGCCAGCCGCTCTCCTACTTCCATGAGCATCGCACGGGCGATTTGATGGCGCGCGCGACGAACGATCTCGGCGCGGTCAGGCAGCTCGCCGGGCCGATGATCATGTACACGCTCCAGACCGTTTTCGTCGTCCTGCTCATCCTGCCGCTCATGCTGCGTATAAGCGTGCGCCTCACGCTCCTGCTTTTCGTGACGATGCCGCTCGTCTCTTTGACGGTCAAATACTTCGGCCAGCAGGTTCACGTCCGCTTCGAGAAGATTCAGGAGTTCTTCTCGAAAATCTCCGCGCGCGCGCAGGAGAATTTTTCGGGCGTGAGGGTCGTTCGCGCATACGCGCAGGAGACGGCTGAGATCGCCGCCTTCAACGCGCTCAACCGCGAGTACGCGGCGCGCAACCTGAGCCTCGTGCGAATCTCGGCCATCATGCGACCTCTCATCACGTTCGTCATCGGGCTTGGGCAAGTCTTGATCGTCTGGTACGGCGGCGTTCTGGCCGTGCGCGGCGAGATAACGCCGGGGCAGTTCGTCGAGTTCACGTTCTTCCTCTTCCGTTTGATTTGGCCGCTCATCGCGCTCGGCTACGTCGTCAACCTCTACCAACGCGGCACGGCGAGCCTGAAGCGCATGAACGCGATCTTCACAGCCGCGCCGTCAATCGCAGACGTGCGAGGCGTCAGGTCGCAGCCCGCGATTCGTGGCCGCATAGAGTTTCGCAATCTGACTTTCGCGTATTGCGACCACAGCCCGCCCGTCCTCAAGGGTATTAATCTCACAATCGAGGCGGGACAGACGGTCGCGCTGGTCGGGCACACGGGGTCGGGCAAGTCAACGCTGATGAATCTCATCCCGCGCGTCGTCGAAGCCCCGCCCGGCACGGTCTTCGTGGACGGCGTAGACGTGCGCGACTATCCGCTCGCGCAGTTGCGCGCAGGCATCGGCTACGTGCCGCAGGAGACTTTTCTTTTCAGCGATACGCTCGCCGAGAACATAGCCTTCGGCGTCGAAAGCTCGGTGCGCGCCGAGGTCGAGTGGGCGGCGGAGATAGCGGGCCTCGCGGACGACGTGCGCGAGTTCCCCGAAGGCTTCGACACGCTCGTCGGCGAGCGCGGCATCACGCTCTCAGGCGGTCAGAAGCAGCGCACAGCAATCGCGCGCGCGGTCATGCGCCAGCCGCGCATACTGATTCTCGACGACGCGCTCTCGTCCGTTGACACTTACACCGAGGAGAAGATTCTCGCGCAACTGCGCGGCGTGATGCGCGAGCGCACTTCGCTCATCGTCTCGCACCGCGTCTCGACCGTGCGCGACGCGGACTTCATCTGCGTGCTTGACGAGGGCCGCATCGTCGAGCGCGGCACGCACGAAGAGCTGCTCGCGTCGGGCGGCGAGTACGCAGACCTTTACGAGCGGCAACTGTTGGAGGAAGAATTGGCGGCGAGCTGAATCTTAAACGGTTGAAGCAAATGCGGCGGGACGATTTTAAGAACCTATGTCATGCGAATCGGATTCGATGAGTCCCGAAGGGACTTGTCGGATGAATACGTGCTACATGGATTGAGGATGGGAGGCTACGAAAATGATGAATCAGTCCGGCGATAAGGCGGGCCTCGAAGCCCGCCTCCTCACGCTTCGCATACTCTGGGCCGCGCTCCTGAGTACCGTCGGCGTCTACGTGCTAATCGCCGTCATGGTTCGCCCGTCCGCCGACGCCCTTGCGGAACGCGGACGCGACAACCCGACGCTGCTCTTGGCGCTCGTCGCCGCGGGACTCTCGACGGTCGCCGTCTCCTTCGTCTTGAAGCGACGCTTTTACGCGCGCGCCGCAGAGCTTAGCGACCCGTCGAAGCTACAGCAGGGCTTCATCATCGCGGTCGTGCTATGCGAGATGTGCGTCCTCTTCGGCCTCCTAGGGCTTTTCGCCACTTGGAACGACTACGCGTACATCCTCTTCGCCCTCGGCGCGCTCGGCATCGCGCTTCACTTCCCACGGCGCGAAGAGGTTGCCGCGGCTTATTACAAAAGACAGTAAATGGTGAATGGTAAATCGTGAATGGAAGTTGAACTTCATTCGAGCCGGTCAGTTATTCTTTAAGATAAGAGACGCTCAACAACTATTCACTATTTACCATTTACTATTCACGGGTATTTATGGCGACTGCGGTTCAACAATTTCACGAAGAAGAGTCCATCGGCAAGGGCTATGATCCGGGCAGCGCGCGGCGTCTGTTGCGCTACCTGAAGCCGTACAAGCGCCTGATCATCCCCGCGCTCTTGATGACGCTGCTCGTGAATGCGCTCGGCGTGGTCGAGCCGAAGTTCTTCCAGTACGCGATTGACTGGCACATCATCCCGAAAAGTTTGTCGGGCCTTCAATGGCTCGCGCTCGCGTTCCTCGCCGTCAAGCTCGTGCAACTGCTCGTCTCTTACTTGCAGACTGTGCTGCTACAGTCCGTCGGCCAGCACGTCATGTACGACCTGCGCGCCGAGCTTTACGAAAAATTGCAGCGACAGGAAGTCGCATACTTCGACCGCAACCCCGTCGGGCGCGTCATGACGCGGCTCACCTCGGACGTTGACTCGCTGAACGAGCTGTTCACGTCGGGCGTCATCGAGGGCTTGGGCGACGTGGTGATGGTCTTCGCCATCATCGCCTTCATGCTCTGGATGGACTGGCGTCTGACGCTGGTCGCGCTCGTCATCGTGCCGCTGCTGTTCGCCGCGACGACGTGGTTTCGCAAGCACGCGCGGCGCGGCTACGACCTCGTCCGCACGAAGCTCGCTCGCATCAACTCGTTCCTGCAAGAGCACATCTCCGGCGCGCAGACCGTGCAGATTTTCAACCGCGAGGCCAAGTCGCTGCGCGAGTTCCACGACGTAAACGACGACCACCGCCGCGCGCACATACAGACTATTTTTTACTACTCCGTCTTCTTCCCGCTCGTTGACCTCATAGGCTCGTTCGGCGTCGCGCTCATCATCTGGTACGGCGGCTGGCGCGTGATGCAGAACGCGCCGGGCAACGAAATTCTGACCATCGGCGCGCTCGTCGCCTTCATACAGTATTCGCAGCGTCTGTTCCAACCCATACGCGAAATCTCGGACAAGTACAACGTCTTTCAGGCCGCGCTCGTCGCCTCGCACCGAATCTTTCGCACGCTCGACGAGCCTATTTCAATCGTCACGCCCGAACGCCCTAAACAGTCGGGGCGCGCGCGCGGGCACGTCGAGTTTCGCAATGTCTGGTTCGCTTACAAAGAGGACGACTGGGTCTTGAAGGATGTGTCCTTCAGCGTAGAGCCGGGGCAGACGCTCGCGCTCGTAGGGCACACGGGGTCGGGCAAGACGACGATCACGAACCTCCTCATGCGCTTCTACGACGTGCAGCGCGGCCAGGTGCTTCTCGACGGAGTTGACGTGCGCGAGTGGGACTTGAAATCCTTGCGCGAGAACTTCGCCGTCGTGCTTCAAG
>DASQLL010000522.1:0-3500 GCA_035630035.1 Pyrinomonadaceae bacterium
CGGCTATCTCGCCGAAGACTATCTCGCCGTCCGCCTTCTTGTACCACTCCATGTGCGTAAAGCCCGTTCGGAAATTGAGCGCCTTTAGCACCGCGCGCCCCATCTCGCGCCCGGCCTCGTACTCTTCCGCCTCGACATCGCGCAGCATGTGTATCTGCGGGCTGACCCACTCGACGGTGCGCGCGATGAGCGGGCGCGGGCGATACCAAGAGATGCTTGAGTACGCGATTTCGCCTTCGACGCAGACGGTGTCGAATGTGTACTCCTCGCCCTCGACGAATTCCTCGACATTCACCTCGCCTACGTGCCCCATGCGCGCGAGCGCGGACTCAAGCTCAGCGTCGTCGCTCGCGCGGTGCGTGTCGGCTGAGCCTGCGCCCGCAATCGGTTTGAGTATGAGCGGGTAGCCTATCCGCGCGGCGGCGTCGCGGCAGCCCTGCGAGGTGTCGGCGACGGCGTGGCGCGGCGTGCGGATTCCCGCGGCGGAGAGCGCCTGTTTCATACGCCCCTTGTCGCGGAACGGTATCGCCTCTTCAAGCGTCTGGCCGTCCGCCCCCAAAGCTTCGCGCAGACGCGCCGCGAGCAGCACGCCCGGCTCCCACAAACATTCGACGCGCTCGACACTCACGGGCGAAGCCCAGCGCCGCGCGGCTTCGACGACCGCGTCTTCGTCTTGAAGCGAATCAACTCGCAGGTATGCGGTCAGGTTCGCGCGAGTGATTTCGGGCAGATGGCTTTCGGGCTGGTCGCCGACGCCCAACACGTGCGCGCCGACCCTCGCAAGGCCGCGCGTGAAATACTGCATCTCCGCCGGATGCCCCGGCGAGATAACAAGGACGTTCATACTCATCTCCGTTTCAAGGCTCAGTCCACGTCAGCCCCGAAGGGGCGAAATGTAATAGCCCGGCGCAACGCGCCGGGTAACGATGCTGCCTTTGATGAGTAGCCCTGTAGGGGCGGCATAAGTTATTTCGCCCTTTCAGGGCTTTGATTGTTGACGGCTACTTTATCCCTGGGGCGTTGCCCCAGGCTATTGAATTTCGCCCCTTCGGGGCTGTTCATACAGATTTCAAGCTCAGCCCAGCTCAACGCGAATTAGAGTGATAAGTCTTGCAAGCGCCTGCTCGACGACAGCAGTTTCGGGGTGGCGAAGTATGACGTAGCCTTCGCCCTCGTAGCTGCTCGCGGGGTGTTGCCCGATGCTCGGAAGTTTTACGTCAACGACGAGCGATCCCAGTTCTCTCTCAGCTTGCTCCAATCCGTGAATCGCTTTGACCTGCCCGCGCCCCTGCCCGCGCAGGAAGGCCGCGCCCGCGGCGTAGCGGCGCTGCGGCGGATCGAACTCGCCGTAGACCATCACGCGCGCCCACGCGCCGAGAAAGTCTATGTCGTTGGCGCGCGAGATGAGCGTCGTTATCTGCGCGCCGGGCGGGCGCGCGCCCACCTCGGAGATGGCGACGCTGCCGTCGCGCCGTCGGAACCACTCCAAGTGACTGAGGCCCGTGTCCATCCCCAACGCTTCGAGCGCGCGCGAGCCTGCCCGACGGATGTCGTCGTATTGCGGCTCGTCAATCTCTCTTGGCAGAACGATGCACCATTGAATCCACGGGTTACGCATGACCTCAAGCGGCGTCGGGTAGTAGCGCGTGAGCGAGTGCCAAACGGCGCGACCGCCGATTGAGATGGTCTCGAACGAATGCTCTTCGCCCGTGATGAACTCTTCGAGCAGGACGCCCCCGTGCGCGTCGGGCGAGACTATCTGGAGAGCGTCATGCAGAGCCTCCGCGCCGTCCACGCGGTAGGTCGCCTGCGACCCCGCGCCGGCGGGCGGCTTAACGACGAGCGGGTAGCCGACCTCTTCAGCAAACACCCACGCCCCGGCTTCGCTCGCGGCGAGACGGTGACGCGCGCACGGCAGTCCGGCCTCGCGCAGAACAGTCTTCATGCGCGCCTTGTCGCGAAAGTTGTGCGCCGCTTCGACGCTCATGCCCTCGACGCCGAGCGCGGCGCGCGCCTCCGCGAGCGGGACTTGAAGCTGCTCGAACGCGCCGAAGAACCTGTGTATCGGCCCCAGTCGAGATGAGAGAGCGCGCGCGGCGTGGACGAGCTGCCCTGTGTCGAACACGTCCTCGACTCGCCAGTGAGCGGTTAAATAGTCTCTCTGCGCGGGCGCGAGATTTTCGAGCTTGTCTTGAGTGATGACGGCGAGTCGAATCTCAGGCAAGCGCTCGACGGCCTCGATGAAGCGCGTCGCGTTCTCGGAAAACCACGGAGCGGCGAAGATGACGAACGGCATGGCAGGCTCCTGTCACTCCATTGCGGAATGCGGAATGCGGAATGCGGATTCATTGAAAGTTATGCTGTTTCATATAGGATGCGCTCATCGGACGGAGGGGACTAGCTTGAGCGCAGATTTCAAGTCTTTCTAAATCCGCAATCCGCATTCCGCATTCCGCAATCGGCTCTTTTTAGTCCACCGAGAAATACTTCGCCTCTTCGTGATGGACGATGATCGCGGAGGTGGACTGCTCCGGCACGAGTTGGAATTCCTCGCTCAACTCTACGCCGATGCGCTCAGGCGCGAGCAGATCGAAGAGCTTCGTTTGGTCTTCGAGATTCGGGCACGCCGGATAGCCGAAGCTGAAGCGCGAGCCTTGATAGCCCTGATGGAAAAGCTTTCCAAGCTCCTTCGCGTCGCGCTCCGCGATGCCGAGCTGCTCGCGTATGCGCTTGTGCCAAAGCTCGGCCATGGCCTCCGCCGACTCGACGCTCAGACCGTGGAAGTATAGATAGTCGGTGTAGTTGTCTGAGCTGAAAAGCTCGTGCGCGTACTCGCTCGCGCGCCGCCCGACGGTGACGAGGTGGAACGGCGCAACGTCAACGCGCCCCGACTCTCGCGACGCGAAGAAGTCCGCGAGGCACAGGCGGCGGCCTGCGGGCTGACGCGGGAACGTGAAGCGCACGCGCTCCGTGCGCTCGTCGTCTTGGTAGATGATGAGGTCGTTGCCTTCCGAATTGCACGGGAAGTAACCGTAGACGACGCGCGGCGTCAGAAGCTGCTCGCGCTTCGAGCGTTCTTTAAGCTCGTCGTAGACGGGGCGAACCTTTTCGGCGACGAAGGCGCGGTACTCGTCCGCGCTCTTGCGCCCCTGCTTGAATTGCCACTGACCTTTGAAGAGCGCAGTCTCGTTGACGAACGCGAACACTTCGTCGAGCGAAATGTCCTCGACCACGCGCGAGCCGTAGAAGGGCGCGCGCGGGATGGGCGCGTTCGGATTCACGTCCGAGCGCGTCGTGTCCGTTGTGTCTCCGGCAGGGGCACGCGCGGCGCGGGGGCGTGCGGGGCGACGTATGCCGAGCTTCGCATCCTCGCCGACCAGTTCCTCCGCCTCTTCTTCAGCGATCACTTCAGCCGCGCCGCCCGAAGCCTTCGCCGCGGCGGCCTTCGACTTCTCGGCACTCGCGCCCTCGCCCGCGACGCCCTTGAGCGTGTCCATGAT
>DASQLL010000523.1:0-7730 GCA_035630035.1 Pyrinomonadaceae bacterium
TCGTGCGTGCCGAACTCGATCTGACCGGCGGCGTGCGCGGCGAGGACTTTGTAGAGACGAAAGTCCAGTTCTTCGCTGTCGAACTCCGAGACGTTCGCGGGCAGGTGAATCGTGCGCCCGTCGCCGATGCGCTGCTCGTCGGGCACGGCTGCAATCGCCGCGACCTCGACCGCGCGCCCCGTCAAAGCCTCGACGTAGAGCCGCAAGGTCTGCGCCACCTCTTCGAGCGCGAGGCCCTGACCTCCGCTCTGCAACTGCTCGTTGCTCCGACGCGTCTCAAGCGCGAAGTAGCTCCGGCGCGCACGCGCGCTCGCCCCCTCGTCCGACAAGCCTTCGCGCGCCCAACGACGGAAATGCTCGACCGTCGTCGCGCGCAGCGCGGCGGGCGCGGAGCGGACGCACGAGATGGCGGCTTCGGCGTCAACGCGCGCGACCTCGCGTGCGACTTGGATGACCGCGCCCGCGACCTCCGCGAATCGCGCGCGGTCTGCGAGCGGCTCGGCGAGCGTGCGGAGCGCGGACGGCCCCGTGCGCGCGAGCGCGACGAGGCACGCGTTGCTGTGCGCGGAGACGGCGCGCAGCAGCTCAGTCCACTCGGCGAATGCTTCGGGCGCGAGCCGCAAGATTTCGCCGCCCGCGACGAGAACGTGTTGCGCCGCCGCGCCGCCGCGGTCGAGAAACCCTTCGGCCTCGCGCATGAGCAGCGTCGCCTCGTCCGCGCTCAAGCCCTCGACCGACGCGGGCAGCGACGCCCACAAGTCCGACGCAATCCCGCCGACGCGCACCGCGAACGCATGCGCCAGCTCAAGCCCCGCGCGCATCACGCGCACGCCGTCCGCCTCTACAACATTCTCAACAGCGACGCTCTCATCCTCAGCGATGCTCTCATCTCCAGTAACGCGCGCCTCTAAAGCAACGCCGTCGTCGCGTCCTTTGAAAGACGAAAGGCGCGCGGCCACATCCGGCGTCGCCGCGATGAAGTCCGCGCTGTGACGCGCGGAGCGTCTTGCGATCTCATTCGCGACCTCGAAGACGCGCCGCAGCATCTCTTCATGGGCGACGGCGCGCGCGACCTCCGGCGCGACGCGGTAGGTCTCAAGCGCGATTGAGGTCGAGAGCGTAAGTTGACGCCCGCACACCTGTAGCAACGCGAGACGCGCCCCGCGCGGCACTTCGCCCAAGCCCGCCGCCCCCGACGCGATGAAGGCCGCGCCCGTCTCCACGTCGGCCATCGCGAGCCTCCGCGCAAGCTCACCCCAAGCGCGCAGCTCCTCCGCGTCCAGCACGCGCGCCGCGTCCGGCACAACGCGCAAAAAGTCCACGCCCGCGCGCAGACTCACGCCCGCAATCGCCGCGCTCACCTCCAACCCTGCGCGCGCCACATCGCCCGGCAGTTTCCCTATCTCGCGCGCAAGCCCCGCAATCGTCCGCCGCTCCGACGCCGAACGCACCGAGCGCAGACGCTCGCGCAGAGCCTTCTCCAAAGGCTCGCTCTCCGCGCCCCGGCTCTCCTCTTCAGCGTCGAAAATGTACTTCTCGGCCATCTCTAAACTTCGCCGCCGCGCGGCCTTCTGACTCCGCTCAAGCGGCTCAAACTCTCGCGTTCGGCATCAGCTTAAAAGGTTCAAGTCGAAAGGGCAATCAACCACTGCGCGACGAAGTACGTGCCGAGGATGACGGCCTGCGCGCTCTTGAATCCAACCCTGAAACGGTTCCACGCCAGCGCCGAATCCGACGCGACAAACAGCAACGCCCCCAAGAGCGCGAGCGCGCTTCCCGCGTCTCCCACCGCCAGCCACCTGTTCAAAGCCTGCCACGCCATCAACAGAATCGCCGCGACGTAAAACACCACGGGCGCTTTCAACCTCCCCAATTGCGGCCACAAAAGACGCAGCATCAGCGCTCCGTACAGCGCGAGCGCAGCCGCGCCCCACACGGAAAACATCTGCCCGCCGCCGAGCATAAACGCAGCGACGTAGAAGAGATGAGCGAAGAGAAAACTGACCAGCCCCGCCACGAAGCGGTCGCGCGGCAGCATCAGAAACACGTCGCCCGCGAGCGAACACAGAAGCCCCGCGACGATGAACTGCTTGTAATGGGGCGCGGTCGCGTGGTTCGTTTGCAGCGCGATGAGAATGATGAGAACTACCGTCAGCGGCTTGAAGAAATAGACCTGTCGCCTCACTCCCTCTTGCTCGGCGCGGACGGTGAGGAGCGCGGAAGCGAAGATGAGTAGTGACAGAACGGCTACTAACATCTTTTTATCTAACCTAAAGGAAGTGCAAGCATTTGCCTCTTAAGTAGATCGGAAGGTGCGTCTGACAAGGGTAGGGTAGTCAGCAAATCTAATGCAATGCAGCCCGCGTAATATGTCATCATTTATTAAATCTTTGTCTGTAAGTTCAAGCAGAATAGGAACAATGTTCTTTCTAAATCCCCATGAAGCAGTATATTCACGCTTTACCCATTCGCTTTTAAGACTGTCAGGACTGGCAAGCAGCCACAGCTCACGACAAATAGAAATTGCCTCTCTTATTCTTTCTGCAAAGGTATCTCCTCCTCTTAAACTCGATTTATCAAAAAAAACCATTCCACCAGCAGCCTGAATAGCCTCTCTAATCAAATTTGCTTCCTTTGCATTTTTGGAAGAATAACTTAGGAATACATCGAACTTTGTCCCAGATTCCTGTTCTCGCTCCTCCCTGATTTCATTAACATCTCTATACATCTGCAGAAGTAGCGCTTCAGCTTTGTCCAATCCTGAGTTGAATTCTTTCTCTCTTGCCTTATTATCAACTGCTGACGCCACAAGCAGGTTCGAGTAAACACTGCTGAATTCGATTTCATTGAAATCTTCGACATAATGAGAATACTCGCCGAAAACAAGTCTTATAGCTTCCTCAACATATTGCTTGCACGCTTTAAATTCAGGCGACTGCTCAGATAGAGGCTCTATTCTCATAAGTTTGAAAGCTTGAGATAGAGAAGGAGATCTCTTTAGCGTTCTAAGGCGCTTAACTGCCCTTTCTAGCTTTGCGAGTTTGTCTTTCTTCGTAAGACTAGGCATAACCCTAGTAACCTTTCATAAAGGCAGCACTCTCAAATCACGGTCGTCACGATCTCGCGTATGCTGCGCTGGAGGTCGCGGTCGTCAGTGATGGGCGAGCAGAGGGCGACTTCCGCCGCGACCGTTGCGGGGATGCCGCGCGCGGCGAGCTGCGCGGCGTAGATCAGGAGGCGCGTCGAGACGCCTTCTTCGAGTCCGTGGCCGCGCAGGTTTCTGACCTTCTGGCCGATGAGGACGAGGTCGCGCGCCGCCTGCAACTCGACGCCACCCTCGCGCGCGACGATCTCGGCTTCAAGCTCAGGCGGCGGGTAGTCGAAGTCCAGAGCGACGAAGCGCTGGCGTGTGGACTGCTTCAGGTCTTTGAGTATGGACTGGTAGCCGGGGTTGTAGCTGACGACGAGCATGAAGTCGTCGGGCGCATCCAAGATAGTGCCGCGCTTCTCGATGGGCAGACGACGCCGGTCGTCCGTGAGCGGGTGGATTATGACGACGGTGTCTTTGCGCGCCTCGACGACTTCGTCCAGATAGCATATCGCGCCGCCGCGCACGGCTGCCGTCAGAGGGCCGTCGTGCCAGATGGTCTCATTGCCTTCGAGGAGGAAGCGGCCCACGAGGTCTGTCGCCGAAAGGTCTTCGTGGCACGCGACGGTGATGAGCGGGCGTGCGAGCCGCCAAGCCATGTGCTCGACGAAGCGCGTCTTGCCGCAGCCCGTCGGCCCTTTGAGCATGACGGGCAGGCGCGCGCCGTGCGCCGCCTCGAACAACTCGACCTCGCGCCCGACGGAAAGATAAAAAGGCTCTTCCGCGACGACGTACTCTTCGATTGCTCTTTCCATGAGTTCAAAGTTCAAGGTTCAAAGTTCAAAGTTGGTTCACAAAGCTTACTCTTGAACTTTGAACCTTGAACTTTGAACTCACCCTGATGGGCTGAAGTTTCTTCCCGATTCGGTTATCCTGTACTATGACGAAAAAGCTTTAAAAGCGACGAAAAGGCATCTTAGCATCAGCCGCGAAGATGCGGCAAACAAGCGGTTTTATAAAGGATTTCAGGTGACGATGAAGATTGCGGTAGCCATGAGCGGCGGCGTTGACTCCTCGGCGGCGGCGGCGCTTCTGCGCGAAGAGGGGCACGAGCTTGTAGGCTTCACGATGCAGTTGTGGAATCAGCGGCGCGGCCTTTCGGTTGACGAAAGTGGCGAGCCTCTGCCCTCGCGCTGCTGCTCGCTCGACGACGTGTACGACGCGCGGCGCGTGGCCGAAGACTTGGGGTTTCCTTTTTACGTTCTGAACCTTGAGCGCGACTTCGAGCGCGATGTGGTCGAGCCGTTCGTCCAAAGTTATCTCGAAGGCGAAACTCCGATCCCTTGCGTCGCCTGCAACAGTCGTCTGAAGTTCGCCGCGCTCGACCGAATGGCCCGGAGCGTCGGATGCGACAAGGTTGCGACGGGCCATTACGCGCGCGTCCGATTCGACGAGGCCGCGAAGCGTTATCGCCTCCTGCGCGGACGCGACCCGCGAAAGGATCAGACGTACTTCCTTTGGGAACTGACGCAGGATCAACTCTCGCGCTCGATGTTCCCGCTCGGCGAGATGACCAAGTCGGAGGCGCGCGAGCTTGCGCGCAGGCACGGGCTGTACGTCGCGGAGAAGAAGGAGTCGCAGGAGATTTGCTTCGTGCCCGACGGAGACTACGCGGGCTTCATCGAGCGTTACCTCGAAGCCGAGGGAAGGTCGGGCGAGAGGCCCGCGCGCGGCGATATCGTGGACACGCAGGGGCGAGTCGTCGGCGAGCACGAGGGCGTCCATCGTTACACGACGGGGCAGAGGCGTGGCTTAGGCATCTCAAGGCCGCTGCCGCTCTACGTCGTCGGCGTCGAGCCGAAATCGAACCGCGTCGTCGTAGGCAACGAGGAAGAGCTTTTGAGTTCTGAGTTCACAGCCGCGGGCGTCAACTGGATCGCTTTCGATGAGCCGAAAGGAGACGTGCGCGCGGACGTGCGCGTCCGCTACCGGCACACGGAAGCCCCCGCGACCATCATGCCGCTCGGAGAGGGACGCGCGCGCGTACGCTTCGACTCGCCGCAGCGCGCCATCACGCCCGGACAGGCCACAGTTTTCTACCGGGGCGATGAAGTGGTGGGCGGCGGGTGGATCGTGAAAGGATAATTGCGGAATTCGGATTGCGGATTGCGGATTCGATGAAGGTCGCGCTGCTTCGTGTCACACTTTCGTTGCTGCACAATTTTCCTGAAGAAAGACTTGCTGCCTAAAATCCGCAATCCGCAATCCGAATTCCGCAATCCAAAAACCTTTTCTCCTGCCCCAGCGTAATAGAACCGTCCCCGCCTCATCTCCCATCCGGCGGGGTTAAATTCATCCGAAGGTAAAGGCCGTATTTATGACACGTGGACGTAAAGTAGCTTTAATCATCGTCGGTGTTTTGATGACGCTCGTGCTGGTCGGCGTGCTGCTCATCGCGCTCGTCATGATGTCGCTCGACAACGAGCCGGCGATTCCGAACAACAGCGTGCTGGTGCTGAAAGTCGAGGGCGCGCTGCCGGATTTTACGAGCGCGGACGAGTTCTCCAGTCGCTTCTTCGGGGCGGACATGAACTCGCTCTCGAACCTCTTGGCGCAGTTGCGTAAGGCGAAGGCTGACAAGCGCGTGGGCGCGGTGCTGCTCGACGTGGGGATGGTCGGCGCGGGCTGGGCGAAGTCCGACGAGATTCGCGACGCCGTCGCGGAGTTCCGAAAGTCGGGCAAGCCCATCTACGCTTACATGGAGTTCGGCGGCGACAAAGAGTATTACATCGCGACCGCAGCCGAGCGCGTCTACGTCGCGCCCATCGGCGACCTCTTCATCAACGGGCTTGCCGCCGAGGCGATGCACTTCCGAGGCTCGTTCGACAAGCTCGGCATCGTCTGGGACTCGTACCAGATAGGCAAGTACAAGACCGCGCCCGAACAGTTCACGCGAAAGGACAGCAGCGAGGGCGAGCGCGAGACGCTCAACTCGCTGCTCGACGAAATCTACAACCGTTACAAACAGGGCGTCGCCGACGCGCGGCACATGACGCCCGAAGCCGTCGAGGCGCTCATCAACGACGCGCCGCACAAGGCGCGCGACGCGCAGAAGGCGGGCTTGATTGACGGCGCGCTCTACCGCGAAGAGGTCGAGAACGAATTGAAGAAGCGGCTCGGCTACAAAGACGACGAGAAGCTCCGAAAGGTCTCGACCGCCGAGTACCGACGCGTCACGTCCGACTCGCTGGGGCTGAATCAGGGCGAGCTGATCGCGGTCATCTTCGCCTCCGGGCCGATTGGGCCGGGACGCTCGAACAACGGCTCGATGGGCGGCGACCAATCGGTCGGCTCCGACACAGTGGTCAAGGCGCTCAACGACGCGCGCGACAACAAGTCCGTCAAGGCAATCGTGATTCGCGTTGACAGCCCCGGCGGCGTCACGTACCCGTCGGACTTGATCTGGAAGGCGGTCGAAGAGGCGAAGAAGAAGAAGCCCGTCGTCGTCTCGATGAGCGATCTGGCGGCGTCGGGCGGCTACTACATCTCGATGGGCGCGAACAAAATCGTCGCGCAGCCTTTGACGCTCACAGGCTCAATCGGCGTCTACGCGTACAAGCCCGTGATAAAAGGTTTCTACGATTGGATCGGGGTGACGAGCGAGTATTACATGCGCGGCAAGAACGCGGGGCTGTTCCGCGAGACCGAAAAATTCAACGCCGACGAGCGCAAGAAGTTCGAGGACGGCATGAACCACTTTTACTGGGACGAGTTTCTGCCGAAGGTCGCCGAGGGGCGACGCTTCCCGAACGTAGAGGCCGTTGACAAGATCGCGCAGGGGCGCGTGTGGACGGGCGCGCAAGGGCGTGAGCGCGGACTCGTTGACGAGTTCGGCGGCCTAGACCGCGCCGTCGAGATCGCGAAAGAGCTTGCCAAGATTCCCGCCGACAAGGGCGTGCGCCGCGTCGTCTATCCCACGCCGCGCACATTCTTCCAACAGCTCTTCGGCGTCGGCGATGACAACGAGAACGCCGCGAGCGTCAAAGCCGAACAGCAGCGGCAGGCGTTCATAAACTCCATGCCGAAGGAGATGCGCCCCGCGCTCCGCCGCTCCGCCATGTTCGACCGCTTCGGGCAAGGGCAGACGCTCGCGATTCTGCCGTTCGAGCTGAAAATAGAGTAGGCAGGAGGCAGGAGCAGGAGGCAGAAAGAAGAAGGCAGCCGTAAACATCGTCGCGTTACGGCTGCCTTCTTCTGCTCGCTCGATTGATGATTTAACTGCCTCCTGCCTCCTGCTCCTGCCTCCTGCCTTCTATCCTCTCCATCCCGCCCATGTACGGCCTGAGCGCTTCGGGGATGACGACCGAGCCGTCCCCCTGCTGGTAGTTCTCAAGAATCGCGAGCCACGTTCGCCCCACGGCGAGGCCGGAGCCGTTGAGCGTGTGTACGAACTCAGGCTTCGCGCCGCCCGCGCGCCGGAAGCGTATCTGCGCGCGCCGCGCCTGATACGCCTCGAAGTTCGAGCAGGAAGAGATTTCGCGGAAGGTGTTCTGCGATGGCAGCCAAACCTCTATGTCGTAAGTCTTCGCCGAAGCCGCGCTCATGTCGCCGGTCGAGAGCGTGACGACGCGGTAGTGAAGGC
>DASQLL010000524.1:0-4621 GCA_035630035.1 Pyrinomonadaceae bacterium
TGATGCCGAGGCCGAAAGTCGCGAGCGAGATGATGTAGAAGAGCGCGCGGCGTATGCACTGGCCCGTCGTCGGCACGCTCGCCGTCTTCGCGTCCACGGTGTGGAGCGAGCAGAGCGACATGCCCGGCGTGCGCCCGGCCAGAGCGACGGAGCAGAAGTTGTAGAGGAACATCACGACGACGACTATGCCCGCCATCGAGCCGCTCACGCGCGGGTCGTTCCAGTTGCCGATGCTCAACTCGATGATGGCCGCGCAAGGCGCGGACAGAAAAGCGACCGCGACGAGGTCAATCAATCCCGCGACCAGACGCTTTGTTCGCGGCGCGCGGTCGTCGCTCACGTCGGGCGCGGCCACCTTCGGCAGCAGCTCGATGCCTTGACGTTCGAGCCAGAACTCGTCAATCACGCCCGCGATGTGGCGCGGCTGCGGCTTTGCGCCGGTCTGCGACTGCACGACCGCGGGCTGCGCTGTTGATTGAACAGCGGGCGGAGTCTCTATCGTCTCGGTCGCGACTGTCGTAGTCGTAACCGTCGTCTTCGTTTCGGGCGCGGGCGCAGCAGAAGCCGTCTCGACTGCCGGCGGTTCGGATTTCGCGCTCTGCTTCTGGGGGACGACGACGAGCGTCGAGGCGCGCGCCGCTTCGACGCCGGCTTCCGGTTTATTGGCCCGCCCGGATTTGCGCTTCGAGTGCGCTGGTGCGGGGTCGGCTTCCTCGAACTGTTCGGGCTGCTCGGCGATGACGCGCGCGGTGGCTGTCGCGGCCTGAGCGCGGCCTGAGCTTGTGCGCGGCGCGGACATGCCTCCGGACTGCGTTCGTGCGCGCTCGATGCGTGCAAGGGCGGCGGCGACGATGGGGTTCATCTCCGGCTCGTCCGGCGGCGGAGGCACGAGGCCGAGTTGCTTCGAGGTCTCGGAAGTTTTGGTGGCTGCGGCTGGCGAAGCAGTGGCCTCCGGCTCGACTTGCCGAGGCTCGTCCACATAAATCTCGCCGGCGTCGAGGGCCGCCTCGCGCGCGCGGCGCTGCTGGATTTCGCGGAAACGCTCGCTCAACTCTTTGCGCCAAGCGGGACGCCGGTTAACGCCGGGGAATTCGAGGAGTGTCGAGTTGGGTGCGCTCTGCGTCGTTTGGGGCGTTGCGTTCGGGTTATCGGTCATAGCGGAAGAACCGGCCTCGTGCGGCTGTTTTGCGTCGGGCCGAGCAAGCTCGGAGGAAGCTGTCTGCGCTGAGTCAGACTCTTGGCAGTGGGGGCACGCGTCGAGTTCGGTCGGGACAACTTCGTTGCACGCGGCGCACTGCATTGTTTAGAGGAAGCCTCCTTGGTTTGCCGAAAAGTTTTGTTCTTTGGACGAAGGGCCGATGCCTGTAAACCCATGCCCTCTGCGGAGTCGCGGCGGATGCTATCAGAAATTACTTTAAGTCGTCAACCAGAAAATATACAAGGCGCTGTGTTTGGACGGCGAGGTGGTACAAGATTTAGGAGGCAGACGCAGGGGCAGACGGCAGGAGGCAGGAGCAGGAGGCAGGGGCAGGAGGCAGATAAGAAATCTCGGATTTGAGATTTGAGATTTGAGATTCAAGATTTCAAGCAAGATTTCAAAGCGGCATCTCTTGACCTGCCTCCTGCCCCTGCCGTCTGCTTCCTGCTTTACTTGATGAGCGTTCCTATACGACTCCAACGCGTGTTGTTGGCAAAGTCGGAGACGAAGTTGAGGGGGAATGCGGCGTCGCTCTGTGGGGCGTGTTTGTCGTAAGACCAGATGACGAACATTGCGCGACCGACGATGAGGTCGCGCGGGACGGTGCCCCAGACGCGGCTGTCGGCGCTGTTGTCGCGGTTATCTCCCATCATGAAATAGTGGCCTTCGGGTATCGGGTAGGGCCTGCTGACCGCGAATTGAAAGTCGAGCGGGATTGAAGAGGTATCAGTCTCGCCTTTCTTTAATGTTCTCGGAGAGTAATAGACGTTGTAAGGCTCGCCCCTCTTGCCCGCCGGGTAGCTCAGCTCTTTCAGCTCGGCCTTGTCGTTGCCGAGATTCCGGTCGGAGGCGGTCACGCGGTACTCCGGCAGCAGCTTGCCGTTAATGTAGACGCTTGCGCCCTTCACTTCGATTGTCTCGCCGGGTAGCCCGATAACGCGCTTGATGAAAAGCGTCTTGTACTGGACGATCTTTTCATTCGTGCCCGTCGTCTCGCCCGTGCCTATCTTTGAAGGGTATTTGAAGACGACGATGTCGCCGCGCTGTATGTCGCGTTGTGGGAGAAAGGGCATGTGCGGGCCGGGAGCGAAGATGAACTTGTTGATGAGGAAGCGGTCGCCGACGTAGATCGTGTTCTCCATCGAGGCCGAGGGGACTTCCGCCGCCTGCGCGACGAAGGTCATAAAGAAGATCGCCATGATGAAGACGACCGCGCCCGACTCGAAGTAGTCTCGAAACAGACTGCGCGACGACGCGGCCCCGCGCGCCTTCTCGCCGGTCGGCTCGGAATCGTCCGCGCCCTTCTTCTTTTCCTCTTCCTTCTCCAGAGCTAAAGCCACGTTCGCGCGCGCCTTTCATTAATGGGGGTCTGGAGTCTGGAGTCTGAAGTCTGGAGTCTGAAGTCAAAGACAAAGCACTAGAGGCTTCTGTTTTGACTCCAGACTTCAGACTTCAGACTCCAGACTTCTCAAAGCGGCTGTCTTCCGGCGAAGCCCGTCTCCATGTCGTGCCACCACTCGACGCTGTCGCCTTCACCCAACTGCCAGCAGAGCAGCACGACCTGCCCGTCGCGCATCGCCGGAAAATCTATCAGGCCGCGCGCGTAGTCCTTGAGCTGCACGCCGAGCGCGTCGAGCTGGCCGACGGATTCGGCAAGCGCAGTCAAATCCGCGACGTAACCCGCGCCGCCCTCCATGCCGCCGCCGCCGAACTGCGCGCTCGCGGCGGCCTTCTGCGCGGCCTCCTGCGAGCCTAGAACGCGCGCGTGCGCCCTCTGTATCTTCGCCACGATCCGACGCACGGTCGGCAGCAGCGAGTTTGCTTCTTCGACGGTGAAAAGCTTCATAAGAGCCGTGACAGGTGACGGGTGACGGGTGACAGGAAAGAACAGGTTTTATCCTGTCACCTGTCACTTGTTACCCGTCACGGTTTTTACTGGTCATCCGTGACGCGGATGAAGTCAGGGCGACTGGAGAATTGCTCGTCGTCGTCGCTCATGCCGGGGTCGGCCACGAGTGACGCGACAGGCTCGTCGAACTCATCCGGCCTTTCGCGCATGCTGTCGCGCGAAGCATCCTCGTCGCGCGTAATCTCTTCGATGTGCGACAGAATCTTGTCGTCGCCGTCCGTCAGGGAATTGCTGTTGCCGGAGAAGGCGTGCGGCAGGGGTTGCGGCTCATTCGCGTGATTCTCGTAGTAGCGGTGCGTGTGGTTCACCTCTTTACGCACCTTGTCGGCTATCTCGCCGAGGTCAATGAAGTAGTCGGCCACGTCAATCAGCTTCGGCGCGGTGTTCGACCGAAAGCCCGCTACCTCGACGCGGCATCCCTTGTACGCGACGGCGTTGACGGCGTAGACGAAATCCTCGTCGCCGGAGACAAGCACCGCCGTGTCGTAGCGACCTGCGAGGCTCAGCATGTCAACGGCAATCTCCACGTCGAGGTTGGCCTTGCGCGTGCCGTCGTAGAAGGTCTTCAGCTCTTTGTGTATGACGCGGAATCCGTTGCGCCGCATCCAGAGCAGAAAGCCCTGCTGCCGCTCCGCGCCCACGTCAACGCCCGTGTAGAAGAAGGCACGCAGAAGCCTCCCGTCGCCCAGAAGGACGCGCAGGAGCTTGTTGTAGTCTATGTCAATGTTGTGGAACCGCGCCGCGTGGAAAAGGTTGTTGCCGTCAATGAATACCGCTACTCTGCCTCTGTAACCGAACTGCCAAGAGATGTTGTTAGTTGGATCATAATGCATGCGAAACATACTCCGTTAGAGTTTCCTGATTCACTAAATTTCAAACATCAGCCGAAGCTTCAGAACGCCGCCGCCGGCGCGCTAGGGCAGGAAAAAAACTGATAGAACCAAAGAACGCAATGCCCCGCGCACGCTTTACGAAGCCCGGCGGTGTGGCGGCAAGTTATTTAACCACGAAATTTGACGGCAGGACAAATGAGAAATACTCCCGTCGAGAATACTTGCGAACGAATGCCCGAAAGTCGTGAATCTAAATCAGTCCTTATGAGTTTGCCACACAGGCAAAACTATCCATGAAATCACACGAAACAACACGAAGCCGAACACACGAACTTTGGTGAATTCGTTTCGTGTTGTTTCGTGTGATTTCGTGGATGATGCTTTGCCGCCTATCGCAAACTTGAAAGTCTCGATTTAGCGAGCGAGCTTTTCATAGTCGAGCAGCCCCGTGTGCATCGTCATCTTCCACTCGCCGCGCGTCTTCGAGTAGACCTTGCAGGCCCGACCCTTCCAACGGAAATCAAGCCCCGCGCGGTCGCGCCAAAGCGTGTCAACATCAACGACCGCGAATGCGCCGTCACCTTCTTCAGTCACAACGATTTTGATAATCCCGCGCACGTTGTGAACAAGCTCGTGCGTGTCGAAGAGCGTCTGCCAACTCCGCCGCCAACGCTCTCGGTC
>DASQLL010000525.1:0-5742 GCA_035630035.1 Pyrinomonadaceae bacterium
ACCGCAGCTACATACGCCGCTCGCAACCTTCGGTCAGCCCCGACGACCGTCTCAACATCAACACCGCCGTGCGCGCCGCCGCGCGCCGCAACCCCGCGCAAGACCCCTCCATCTTCGACTTCATCGCGTCGCTCCTCCTGCTCAAAGACCCGAAGGGCACGAGTCCCGCCGAGCGCGCCGAGCGCAGGGATTTCGCGCTACGCTTCCAGCAGCTCACAAGCCCCGTCACGGCGAAGGGAATCGAGGACACGGCCTTTTATCGTTTCCACACGCTCGCCTCTCTGAACGAGGTCGGCGGCGAGCCTGCCATCTTCGGAACGCCAATCGAGCGCTTCCACCGTCGCAATCAGGACAGGCAGGAGACGTGGCCGCACACGCTCTCGGCCACCGCAACGCACGACACGAAGCGCGGCGAGGACACGCGCGCGCGCATCAACGTCCTGTCCGAGATGCCCGAAGAGTGGAACCGCGCCGTGCATCGCTGGCGCGAGATGAACCGCGCGCGCAAGTCTCGCGTCGAGGGCGCGCAGGCGCCGGACGCGAACGAAGAATACCTTCTCTACCAGACGCTCGTCGGCACTTGGCCTCTGCTCCCGATGAGCGAAGCCGAGCTAGGCGACTACGTGCGGCGTGTTCAGGAGTACATGAACAAGGCTCTGAAGGAGGCGAAGCTCCACACGAGCTGGATAAGCCAGAACGACGCTTACGAGCGCGCCGTCGGCGAGTTCGTCGCTGCTGTTCTGGGCGCGGCGGATGAAGGCGACTTCCTCCCGGACTTCGTCGAGTTTCATGGCACGACCGCGCGCGCGGGGATGCTCAACTCGCTCGCACAGACGCTCCTGAAAACGACCGCGCCCGGCGTCCCAGACTTCTATCAGGGCACGGAGCTTTGGAGCTTCACGCTCGTTGACCCCGACAACAGACGACCCGTTGATTACGAGATGCGCCGAAAGCTTCTCGCCTCGATGCGCGACGCGTGCGACGCGGCTCGGCTCGTCGGCGATCTTCTCGAACGACCCGAAGACGGTCGCATCAAGCTTTATGTGACGAGCCGCACGCTTAACTTCCGGCGCGACCGCCGCGACCTTTTCGCGCGCGGCTCATACGTGCCTCTGCGCGCCGAGGGGCAGCGCGCGGACAACGTGATCGCCTTCGCGCGCGCGGACGACTCGCGCGCGGCAATAATCGTCGCCGGACGCTTTTTCACGCAGCTCAGCGTCACAGACTCCGACGCGCTTGGCCTGAGCGCCGAAGGCTGGGGCGACACGCGGCTTCATCTGGGAGAGTTGCAAGGCGGCGGACGCTTCAGAGACGTTTTCACCGGGCGAGAATTTACGACGAGCGACGGCGCACTCGCGCTCGCGGATGTTCTGTCGCCGCTGCCAGTGGCATTGCTGGAACGCGTGGCGAACTGAAGTTCAAGGCGGAAACCCGACCGTCAGGGAGGGTGTTAACTCACTCACTTGAGACACCCTCCCTGACGGTCGGGTTTCCGCATCGACTTGCTTGCTCGGTGCACGTGCGTATCGCCTCAAGAGAACAAGGGGATTATTTTATGGCGCGAGTTAAAAAGTTACCCGAACGGGCGCACTGGGAGCTTGAGTTCGGCGCGCGCCCGATGGCGGACGGGAGCGCGTTGTTCCGCGTGTGGTCGCCGCGCGCCGAGTCGGTCGCGGTTAAGATCGTCGTCGGCGAGTCGCGTACTGTGCCGATGGAGCGCGGCGCGGGCGACATGTTCGAGGCGCGCGTGCCGGATGTCGCGGCGGGCGCGGACTACTTTTATCTGCTCGACGGCGAGCGCGAACGGCCCGACCCCGTGTCGCGCTTCCAGCCCGCGGGCGTTCACGGCCCTTCGCGCGTAGTTAACCCCGAAGAGTTCGTGTGGACGGATGAAGGCTGGAAGGGAATCCCGCTCGGCGACTACATCGTCTACGAGCTTCACACAGGCACGTTCACGCCCGAAGGCACGTTCGAGTCGGTCATCTCGAAACTCGCGCACCTGAAACGCTTGGGCGTCACGGCAATCGAGCTGATGCCGGTCGCGGAGTTTCCGGGCGGGCGCAACTGGGGCTACGACGGCGCGCACCTCTACGCGCCGCAGTCAACCTACGGCGGCCCCGACGGTTTGAAGAAACTGATTGACGCGTGCCACGCGCAAGGACTCGCCTTCGTCCTCGACGTGGTCTACAACCACCTCGGCCCCGAAGGCAACTACCTCGGCGAGTACATGCCCGTCTTCAGCACGACATACAGGACGCCTTGGGGCGACGCGCTCAACTTCGACGGCGAAGATTCGGGCGGCGTGCGCCGCCACTTCATCGGTAACGCGCTCTACTGGCTGACGGAGTACCACGTTGACGCGCTCCGGCTCGACGCCGTCCACCGCATCGTTGACACAAGTCCGCGCCACCTGCTCGAAGAGCTGGCCTGTGAGTTCCGCGCGCGCGCAGACGCGCTCGGTCGCCTCGCGTACACGATTGCCGAGAGCGATTTGAACGACGTGCGCGTCATACGTCCGTCGCGGGAGGGCGGCTGGGGCGTTGACGCGCAGTGGAGCGACGACTTTCATCATTCGCTCCACGCGCTGCTGACTAAAACGGAGCGCGGCTACTTCTCCGACTTCGGGCGCGTGGAAGATTTGGCGAAGGCGATTCGAGAGGGCTTCGTCTACGACGGGCGGCATTCGGCGTTTCGCAAGCGCCGTCACGGAACTTCTTCCGTCGAGCGGCCCGGCGAGCAGTTCGTCGTGTGCATACAGAACCACGACCAGATAGCTAACGGCTACTGGGGCGACCGCCTTGCGCGCCTCGTGAGCTTGGAGCAGCAGAAGGTGGCCGCCGCGCTTCTTTTGTGCGGTGCGCCGAACGTGCCGATGCTCTTCATGGGCGAGGAGTGGGGCGAGCGCGCGCCGTTCCTGTATTTCACGAGCCACACGGACGCGGAGCTTGGGCGCGCGGTGCGACGCGGTCGCATGGAAGAGTACGACGCCTTCGTGCGCGCCGAAGGCGAGACCGAGTCAACGCTCGGCGGCTTCGCAGACCCGCAAGCCGAGAATACGTTCGCGCGCTCTAAGCTCGACTGGTCGCTTTTGGACGAGTCGCCGCACGCCGAAGTTTTGAGTTTCTACCGTGACCTAATCGCGATACGGAAGCGTTACGCTTGCCTCTCGAACTGCGACAAGACGCGTGCGCGCGTCCGTTTCGACGAGACGCGCCGCTGGCTCACAATCGAGCGCGGCGCGCACGACGCCGCGCGCGCCCTGATCGTCTGCAACTTCGACAAGAATACGCAGGCCGTACCACTCGCCGACGGCGCGTGGCGACTGGCCCTCTGGAGCGGCGACGCGCGATACGGCGGCGACTCTTCGCTGGCCGCGCCGCACGCGAGCATCGAAGCCGCGAACGAAGCGCAGGTGGAGGTCGCCGGTTGGAACGCTGTGCTTTACACAAACGAATAAAACATTCATTCACACCTAATGTGAAACTCTTTTGCTGGTATTAGAGCCTGCGAAGCAGGCGGACAGAATAAAGCCCAGCGTGGAGCGCAGCGCAACGCTGGGTTTGAATGTGCCCGACAATCGCCAAGCCCGCGGAAGCGGGCGTCAGTGTCAGTTATAACGATGGCTACCGAAACAACGTGCTGTCGCTCACTTCGTGAGCTTAATCCTGCTGCCGCATTGCTAACCCGGCGTTCGCCTTCGGCTTCACGTCGGGCTTTATTCTGGTCGCCTGCTTCGCAGGCTAAAAAAGAGTCACACATTAGGTGTGAATGAATGTTGAGGATCGTCGGATGAAAGTCTGGCCGGGACAACCCTACCCGCTCGGCGCGACGTGGGACGGCGCGGGCGTCAACTTCGCGCTGTTCTCGGAGAACGCGACCGCGGTCGAGCTGTGCCTGTTCGACTCCGCCGAAGCCGAGACCGAGTCGGTGCGCGTCCGCCTCGAAGAGCGCACCGATCTGGTTTGGCACGCGTACCTTCCCGAAGCGCGGCCCGGCCAGATTTACGGCTACCGCGTTCACGGCCCCTACGAGCCGCAGACGGGAAGGCGCTTCAACCCGAACAAACTTTTGATAGACCCTTACGCGAAGGCCGTCGCGGGCGAGGTGCAATGGGACGACGCGGTCTTCGGCTACACGCTCGGTCACGAACATGCAGACCTCTCGTTCGACGAGCGCGACAGCGCGCCGTTCGTCCCGAAGTGCGTCGTCGTTGACTCCGCCTTCAGTTGGGGCGGCGACACGCGACCTCGAACGCCGTGGCACAAGACGCTCATCTACGAGCTGCACGTCAAGGGCTTCACCAAGCTGCACCCGGACGTGCCGGAGAGCCAGCGAGGCACTTACGCGGGCCTGTCGCACCCGGCGGTCGTTGACTATCTCGTCTCGCTCGGCGTCACCGCGGTCGAGCTGATGCCCGTGCACCAGTTCGTCTCGGACAAGTTCATACAAGACCGCGGGCTTGTGAACTACTGGGGCTACAGCTCCATCGCGTTTCTCGCGCCGCACAACGCATACTCTTCGGGCGGCGCGATGGGGCAGCAGGTCTCCGAGTTCAAGACGATGGTGAAGACCTTGCACCGCGAAGGCATCGAGGTGATTCTGGATGTCGTCTACAACCACACGGGCGAGGGCCATCAGATGGGGCCGACGCTCGCCTTCCGCGGCCTCGACAACTCGGCCTACTACCGCCTCATGCCCAATCAGCGCCGCTTCCACATAGACTACACGGGCACGGGCAACACACTTAACATGACGCACCCGCGCACGCTCCAGCTCATCATGGACTCTTTGCGCTACTGGGTTCTGGAGATGCACGTTGACGGCTTCCGATTTGATCTTGCCTCGACGCTCGCGCGCGAGCTGCACGAGGTTGACCGTCTCGGCGCGTTCTTCGACATCATTCATCAAGACCCGGTTCTCTCGCAGGTCAAGCTCATCGCGGAGCCGTGGGATTTGGGCGAGGGCGGCTATCAGGTCGGCAACTTCCCTGTGCTTTGGGCCGAGTGGAACGGCATCTACCGCGACAACGTGCGCTCTTTCTGGCGCGGCGACCCCGGACAGATTGACGACCTCGCGTTTCGCCTCACGGGCAGCAGCGACCTCTACGAGCGCGGAGGCCGCCGTCCCTTCGCCAGCGTCAACTTCGTCACCGCGCACGACGGCTTCACGCTCGCCGATTTAGTCAGCTACAACGAGAAGCACAACTGGCAGAACATGGAGGAGAACCGCGACGGCCACGACCACAACATCAGTTGGAACTGTAGCGTCGAAGGCGAAACGGACGACGCGGAAGTCCTCGCGCTTCGCGCGCGCCAGCAGAGAAATTTTCTCGCAACGCTCCTGCTCTCGCAGGGCGTGCCGATGCTCGTCGCGGGCGACGAGATCGGGCGCACGCAGCGCGGCAACAACAACGCTTGGTGTCAGGACAACGAGATTTCGTGGGTTGACTGGAATCTCGACCAGTCCAAGCAAGACTTGTTGGAGTTCACGCGTCGGCTGATACATCTCTTCCACACGCACCCCGTCCTCCGCCGCCGCAATTTTTTTCAGGGCCGCCAGATTCGCGGCGGCGAGATAAAAGACATCTCTTGGTTTCGCACCGACGGGCAGGAGATGGCGGAGGGCGACTGGAAGAACGAGCAGTCGCACTCTTTGGCAGTCCGGCTCGCGGGCGACGCCATAGACGAGACGGACGAGCGCGGCCACCGCATCACGGACGACACGCTCCTGCTGCTCCTGAAC
>DASQLL010000526.1:0-7177 GCA_035630035.1 Pyrinomonadaceae bacterium
CCTTCATTGAGGCTCGTGACCGACACCTTCGCCTACTGCGCCTCTCACGTTCCGAACTGGAACACGATTTCCATCAGCGGCTATCACATACGCGAGGCAGGCTCGACCGCCGTGCAGGAGGTCGCCTTCACGCTCGCCGACGCCATCGCATACGTCGAGGCCGCGCTCGCCGCGGGACTCAAAGTTGACGAGTTCGCACCGCGCCTTTCGTTCTTCTTCAACGCGCACAACAACCTTCTCGAAGAGGTCTCGAAGTTCCGCGCCGCGCGCAGGCTTTGGGCGCGCATCATGCGCGAGCGATTCCACGCGCGCGACCCGCGCTCTCTGATGCTGCGCTTTCACACGCAGACGGCAGGCTCGACGCTCACGGCGCAGCAGCCCGAAGTCAACGTCGCACGCACGACGATTCAGGCGCTCGCCGCTATCTTCGGCGGCACGCAGTCGCTTCACACGAACGCGTCGGACGAGGCGCTCGCGCTCCCGACGGAACGGAGCGCGCGCGTCGCGCTCCGCACGCAGCAGGTCATCGCATACGAGTCGGGCGTCGCCGACACGGTTGACCCGCTCGCGGGCGCATACGCCGTCGAGCATCTGACGAGCGAGATCGAGGCGCGCGCGCTCGACTACATCGAGAAGATTGACGCGATGGGCGGGATGCTCCACGCGATTGAGATCGGCTACGTCCAGCGCGAGATTCAGGAGGCGGCCTACCAGTTTCAGCGCGCCGTCGAGACCGAGACGGCGGTCGTCGTCGGCGTCAACCGCTTCCGCGCCGACGAAGAGGGCGGCGTGCCTACGCTCCGCATCAACCCCGCCGTCGAGCAGTCGCAGATCGAGCGCCTCCGCTCGCTCCGTGAGCGACGCGATGGCGAGCGCGTCGAAGTCGCGCTCACGCTCCTCGAAGACGCCGCGAGCGGCACGGACAACCTCCTGCCGCGCATACTCGACTGCGTCGAATCGCTCGCCACCGTCGGCGAGATAAGCCACCGCCTGCGCCGCGTCTGGGGCGAGTACCGCGAGGCCTTGACGGTGTAGAATGTTCGTGCGAAGTGGACGGCTTTACACGTCAACCGTGTGCGAGAGCGGGCAGGGAATTTCAATTGCGGGGAAGTGCATCATGCTTACGGAAGAACAAGCCAAAGAAATTTTGCGCGACCTTGAAGGGTTGCCCGCCGAAAAGATTGAAGAGGCACGCAACTTCATCCGTTTTCTACAAGCGCAGTATGGGAGAGAACGGGCGACGGACGAAGCGAGCGAATGGTCTGACGAAGACTTAAGCGATTTCACCGCTGCCTCTTCACGCCATGCCGAACGAACAATCTTTCGGGGAGAGTGATGGTTAAGCCGGGCACAATCGTAACGATTGACTTTCCCGGAGCGCAGGGCATCAAACGGCGTCCGGCACTTGTCGTCTCGACCGACGCATATCATGCTGCGCGTCCCGACGTTATCTTTGCCGTCATCACCAGCCAGACGAGAGCGGCGACCGCGCCGACCGATTATGTGCTGCAAGATTGGTCGGCGGCGGGATTGCACAGTCCTTCAGCCTTTCGCTCATATCTGGCGACGCTTCCAGCGACAAGTATTGTCGCCGTCATCGGTCAACTGTCGGATCGTGATTGGCTCGAAGTGCAAGCGCGACTTCGCGTCGCTCTGGCCGTTTCCTGAAGTCAAAAATCCCCAGACGTAATTTCCCGACGCCAGCGAGGCCATGACGGTGTGAGGCACGCGCACCCGATGCGGAAAACGAATCGGATGAGAAAAATAGTTTTCCTGACAGTTCTCTTCGCATGCCTTTTGTCCTCTGCGTCTCTCGCGGCGAGCGCACAGACGCGCAAGGGCGCGCGGCAAGTATCGTCCGGCCCGGAGTCTGTGACGCGGCGTTTCTATGCGTGGTATCTGGGATGGCTCAACAAAGACGAATGGCATCCTCTCAGACGACGACGCGAGGCTCTCAAGTTTCTCGACGCTAAGTTCCACCGAAGAGCGCCGGGACTCATGATCCGCGGCGACGGCGACATCTTCATCTGCGCGCAGGACTGGATGAAGGAGTGGGCCGACAAGTTCACGGTCGCGCCCGCCGTCGTGCGCGGGAGCAAGGCGACGACGGTCGTCACGCTGCCCGTCAAGGAGGGCGAGCGGATACGCATCAAGCTCATGCTGCGACGCGCCGGGGGCGTCTGGAAGATTGAGGGGACGGACTGCCTTCTGGATTTCGAGGAGGCGCGATAACTCTAAATCAAAGCACGTAAAATTGGGACAGGACGGAAAAACGTATCCACGAAGCCACACGAAAGGGCACTAAGGAGACGCGAATGTTCGTGAGGTTTTCTTCGTGTTGTTTCGAGTCGTTTCGTGGATACGTTTTCGTTCGCGTACCAGTGTCATGTGTTTTGATTTAGGTGCGATAGTTCCGAGTCTCTTACGCTCCCATGAGGGAGGCGCGAGGGCATTGGCAGCCTGATGACGACGAACGCGAAAAAAACTCTATGGCCGGTTTGGCTTCCGGGTTATCTACTCTGCGCCGCAGGCTTCCTGCTCTCGGTCGTCGCCTTCTACCCCGGCTACATGTCGCCCGACTCGACGGGGCAGTTAGCGCAGGCGCGCGCGTGGGAGTTCACGGACTGGCACCCGCCGCTGATGGCCGCCGTGTGGGGCGTCGTTGACCGCGTCGCGGCTGGCCCCGCCGGAATGCTTCTGCTGCACAACGCCGCGTACTGGGGCGCGTGCGCGCTCTTCTGGCGCGCGACGTATCGCCGTTCGGTGTGGCTAGGGCTTGGGCTTGTCGCGTTCGGCTTCATGCCGCAGGTGCTGTCTCACCTGAGCGCGGTTTGGAAGGACACGGGCCTCGGCGTCTCGCTGCTGCTGGCGTCCGCGCTTCTGTACCGCGCGCGCGAGACCGGCTCGAAGGGCGCGCTCGTCGCCGCGCTGCCTCTGCTCTTTTACGGCTGCGGCGTGCGCCTTAACGCCGCGCCCGCCGTTCTGCCGCTCGCGCTGTGGGCGGGCCTCATCGCGTGCCGCATCTTCCCGACGCTGCGTGCGAGGTCGGCGCGTTGGCCGCGTCTGCTGCCCGCGTTAATCGGCATCGCATGCTTTCTTCTTCTCACAGGCGCGGCGACGCTCGTGACCGAAGCGCTCATCAAGGGCAAGCATTCTTACACGGGACAGACTGTGCTGCTTCATGATCTGGCGGCCATCTCGATTGAGCGCGGCGAGGCTCTGTTCCCCGACTACGTCGTCCGCGACGAGCATTTCTCGTTGGACAAAGTCGCGCAGCAGTACGTGCCTGCGCTCGCAACGCCCATCGTCGGGGTCGAGACTTCGGGCTTGAAGCTCAGCAGCGACGCGCGCGACATGGATGCGTTGCGCGCGAAGTGGCTGGAGGTCGTGCCGCGCAACGCGGGCGCATACCTGCGCCATCGCTGGGCCGCGTTCGGGTGGGCGACGGGACTGGGCCAGCCCGACGTGTGCCTGCCGTATCTGATCGCAAGCACGAACCCGCCGGGCTACAAGACGGGCGACCTCGCCGTGCATCGAATGCTCCGCGCATACTTCTGGACGACGAGGAACACGGTCTTCTTCCGAGGCTTCTTCTGGCTACTCGTCTGCGCCGCGCTTTGTTACTTAGCCTCGCGCGGGCGACTCACGGGCGACCTCGAACTCGTCTTCGTGCTTGCGACGAGCGGCCTTCTCTACGGCGCGGCATACTTCTTCATCGCGCCCTCCTGCGACTTCCGCTTCTTCTGGTGGACGATGCTCGCGGCGTCGGTCGCTTCCGTGTTCTTCCTCGCGTCCGCCCTCGCCCGCCTGCGCGAGTCGCGGCGCGCTGCGCGGCCAAAGCAGTGACGGTGTAGAATGAGTAGAAGTCAAGGAGCGAAAGTTATGTCTCAGACATTGAAAGCGATTTACCGCGACGGCGCGTTCGTCCCTCAATCCCCCTGCGATCTTCCCGAAGGCGTGGAGGTGGAGTTGACGATTAACGCGCCTCATATCATTCCTGCCAAGGTGAAAGACCCCGAAGAGCGTAAGCGTCTGATGAGTGAGTTGATCCAGAACATGCTGGATAATCCCATCCCGGAAAATGCTCCGCGCTTCACCCGCGAGGAACTGCATGAACGCCGTTGACACAAACGTTCTGCTCTACGTACATGACTACCGCGACCCCGCGAAGCAAGCGACCGCGAAAGCTTTAATAGATTCTCTTCCCGACGCAGTTCTGCTGTGGCAGGTAGCCTGCGAGTACATCGCGGCGAGCCGCAAATTCGAGCCGTTGGGGTACAGCCGCGACAAAGCTTGGCAGGATGTCCACAAGCTACGCGTACTCTGGGCTACGCAACTCCCCACTTGGGAAGTTATAGAAAGGGCGGAAGATTTGATGCGGCGCTACAGCCTCTCGTCGTGGGACGCGCTGATCGTCGCCGCCTGCCTTGAGGGCGGCGTGACGCGGCTGTACACGGAAGACTTCGGCGACTCTGTGAGGGCAGAAGGCTTGGAGGTCGTGAATCCATTTGCGACGCCGTAACGAATCGGCGACCGTCTGCACCACATCTGGACGAGTACTGCGAGGCCGCGACGGTGTGAGGCTCAAATCTGTCCTGTGTTAATCTCTCGACAACATGCCGCACCTGCTCGAAGTCAAAAATCTACAGACGCATTTTCCGACGCGCGCGGGACTCGTGCGCGCCGTTGACGGCGTGAGCTTTCACGTGGGCGAGGGAGAGTTGCTCGGACTCGTGGGCGAGTCGGGGTGCGGCAAATCAATCACGGCGCTGTCCGTGATGCGCCTTATCGGAGCGCCGGGGAAGATCGCGGGCGGAGAGATTCTATTCGCGGGTGAGAATCTGTTGGCGGCGTCGGAGGCTCGGATGCGCGAGATTCGCGGCGACGACATCGCGATGATTTTTCAAGACCCGATGACCTCGCTCAATCCCGTCTACACCGTCGGCGAGCAGATAGCCGAGGCGCTCAGGCTTCATCGCGGCTTGAACCGCAAGCGGGCGCGCGAGGCCGCGGTCGAGGCGATGCGCGAAGTCTCCATTCCAGACCCCGCGCGGCGTGTGGACGACTACCCGCACCAGCTTTCGGGCGGCATGCGGCAGCGCGTGATGATCGCGATGGCGCTCGCGTGCGACCCGCGCATTCTAATCGCAGACGAGCCGACGACCGCGCTCGACGTGACGATACAGGCGCAGATTCTTGAGTTGATTGACGGGCTGCGGCGCACGCGCAACCTCGCCGTGCTGCTCATCACGCACGACCTCGGCGTCGTCGCCGAAGTCGCGGATCGCGTGGCCGTGATGTACACGGGGCGAATAGTCGAAGAGTCGCCGGTCGAGGAGTTGTTCGCGCGACCCAAACACCCTTACACCGAGGGCCTTCTGCGCTCCGTGCCGAAGCTCACGGAAGCGGAGGTGAAGAAGATCGAGCGGCTACAGACAATCGAGGGGACTGTGCCGAAGCCTACGAACCTTCCCCCCGGCTGCCACTTCGCGCCGCGATGCCAGCACCGCATGCCGCGCTGCACCGAAGGCGACATCCCTCTCTACCAACTCGACGGCGGCGTAGGCGTGCGCTGCGTGCTTTACGATCTTTCGGCGGCGGTCGCGGCGGATAGAGAGATAGGGACGATGAGAGGTGACTCCGCGGAGTGACCGACGGCGAAAGAAACAATTAACAGGGATGGACAGGATGAACAGGATTAAGAATTTTTTGAATTTGAAAGTTCAAATTTGAAATCCGTCTTTCCTGCTTTTCATCCTGTCTATCCTGTCCATCCCTGTTTAAATTTTTTCTCATGAGTACGAACGAGCGAGAACAAACAGTCCCGAAGGCGGAGGCCGCGGCGGCGCGCGCGCATGACGCGCGGGAAGGCGTGCGCGAAGAGCTTGTGCGCGTGCGCGGGCTGTTCAAGCACTTCCCGGTGCAGGCGAGCGACGACGTTGTGCGCGCGGTTGACGGCGTGACTTTTGAAATCTTTCGCGGCGAGACGCTGGGACTCGTCGGCGAGTCGGGATGCGGCAAGTCAACCGTGGGCCGCTGCCTGCTCCGGCTCATCGAGCCGACGCGCGGCGAGATCAGGTTCGGGGACGAGGATGTGCTGTCGCTTCGTGGCGGCGACCTCAGGCGTCTGCGGCGTGAGATGCAGATCATCTTCCAAGACCCTTACGCGAGTCTTAACCCGCGCATGAAGGTGCGCGACATCGTCGCCGAGCCTCTCATCATTCACGGCATCGGGGATCGTGCCGAAAGACGCGAGCGCGTCGCAGACCTTTTGCGGAAAGTCGGACTCGACCCCGACTACATGAACCGATACCCGCACGAGTTTTCCGGCGGACAACGCCAGCGCATCGGCATCGCTCGCGCGCTCGCCCTAAACCCTAAGCTCATCGTCGCGGACGAGCCTGTCTCGGCGCTCGACGTGAGCGTGCAGGCGCAGGTCGTCAACCTTCTCGAAGACTTGCAGAAAGAGTTTAACCTTACATACCTCTTCATCTCGCACGGCCTCGCCATCGTCGAGCACATCTCCGACCGCGTGGCCGTGATGTATCTGGGACGCATCGTCGAGGTCGCCACAGCCGAGGAGCTTTACGCGAACCCTCTGCACCCGTACACGCGCGCTCTGCTGTCGGCAATCCCCATCCCCGACCCGACACGCAAGCGCGAGCGCATCGTCCTCAAGGGCGACGTGCCGACGCCCATAAACCCGCCTTCGGGCTGCCGCTTTCACACGCGCTGCCCCGAAGCCATCGCGGAGTGCGCGCAGATAGACCCCGACCTGCGCGAGATCACGCCCGGCCACACCGTCGCATGCATACGCGTGCCCGGCTGGGCGGAAGCGAAGACGGAAGCATAAAGGGTTTTGGGTGTTGGGTTTTAGGTGCTGGATGCCGAACGTCGGTGAGCGATTTTGCTGACACATTACGCTTGGAAACTAACACCTAAAACCCAACACCCAAAACCCTTCCCTTGAAACCTTGCCGCGCGCCTCTGCGTAACAAAGTCCTGTTCGGGCGTCGTTTCGTGGCATAGCCGTTTTCAATTGCGTGAAGCTGGGAGCGCGGGCATCCCTGCCCGCCTTGAGCGCCGCAGGCGCGAAGATGGACGCGCCAATAGGCGCGTTGGCGGGCAAGGATGCCCGCGCTCCCAGCGATAAGCGGTCGCACTCATTCGCAAATCG
>DASQLL010000527.1:0-5257 GCA_035630035.1 Pyrinomonadaceae bacterium
CGAGGACGAGCCGACCTCGCCCGTCAGTCGCGACGAGACGGTGACGAACAGAAATCCGAAGGCGACGATCAGGAGCGCGCCCAGTATGTTCATGTTGAGCGCGCGGAAGAAGAGGATCGAGACGACGAGCAGGATGATGCCGCCGATGACGAATTTCATCGAGAGGTCGCGGTCGGTGCGCGGCGCGTTATCGCCCACGTCGCGCGTGCCGCGCAGATCCGCCAGCCCGCCCTTAAGGCCATGCCAGATGATCGGGAGCGAGCGCACGAGGCTGATGATGCCGCCCGCCGCCACCGCGCCCGCGCCGATATAGAGCACGTAAGCTTTCTGAATGTCTGAGACCGACATCGCGCTGATGAGCTTCGCCGTCTCAGGCGCGAGCGGTGCGGCAAGCCCCGCGCCGAAATATTTGATCGCCGGGATCAGCACGAGGTACGAGAGCACGCCGCCCGCGACCATGATCGAGGCGATCCGCGGCCCGATGATGTAGCCGACGCCGAGGAGCGCAGGGTTGTTTTCGAGCGCGACCGAGCTGCCCTCGAACGGCGCCCCGAACTCCTTGGTCGGCTCCTCGTTCCAAGTCTTGAAGACGCGCTGGATGCCGTAGTAGAGGAATCCGATGCCGAAGCCTGTGAAGATGATCTTGCCGCCCGTCGTGGCCTGGTCGGCGACGCGGGCCGAAGCCTCGTCGGTGTGCGCCGCATCCAGAGACTCTCTGGACGCACTCGCCTTCAGAACCTCCGCGCAGGCCGTCCCCTCCGGGTATTTGAGATAACCGTGCTGGTGCACGATGAGCGCGCGCCGCAAGGGGATCATCATCAGGATTCCGAGCAGACCGCCCAGAACGCCGACGAGCATTACGCGCGTGATCTCAAGGTCGAAGCCGAGGATCATGATGGCCGGCATCGTAACGCCCAATCCGAAGGCGATACTCTCGCCCGCCGATCCCGCGGTCTGGACGACGTTGTTCTCAAGGATGGTCGCATCTCTCAGCCCCACCTTCGAGAGCACGCGGAAGAGCGTGATCGAGATGACCGCGACGGGTATGGACGCGCTCACCGTCAGTCCGACTTTCAAGACGAGGTAGAGCGACGACGCGCCGAAGATGACGCCCAGCAGCGTGCCCACGATAAGCGGCAGCGGCGTTAGCTCCCGAAGGCGCGCGCCCGACGGTATGAACGGGCGGAAGACCGTGAGGTAAGGGTTGTCCGGCGCGAATCCGACCCTGTCAGGAAACTCCTGCGCGGCAGCGGCGCGGTCGGCGTCAATATTGGACATCAGAAACGACCTCCAACGACTGTGTTGTTCGAGCTACACGGGAAGAACCTTGAAAGGTGAACGTGCCGCTCACTTTACACGCGCCGCGCCGAAAGAGGCAAGCAAACAACTGTAAAAGTCTGGAGCCAAGACAGCGCGACTCTTAACAGTCTTTGAGTCAAGACGCCACGGTTCTCAATGTTCTCTGACTCCCGACTCCAGAGTCCTTCAGGTGTGCTACACTCTGCGCTCGCCCTCAAGTTTTTTCGCACTGATTCAACTACGGAGTCTCGACACGTATGCACGCACGAACCTTCGCGCTCGCACTCGTCGCCGCGCTGCTTCTCGCTTACGCGCCCGCGCAGCCGAACATCTTACGCGCACAGACGCACGCGACTCTCGCGCCTAACGCACCAGTCACCACGCGCGCGGCCACAGTCCCCTCGCCCGCGGACGTTCTGGGCTTCACGCCGGGCGACGACAAAAAGCTCGCGAGCTGGGCGCAGACCGTCGAGTATTTCCGAAGGCTCGACGCGGCGAGCGAGCGCGTCAGGTTTGAGGAGCTTGGCAAGACGACGTTGGGCGTGTCCTTCGTCGTCGCCACGATCAGCGCGCCCGAAACGCTTGCGCGGCTCGACGAGCACAAAGACATCCAGCGCCGGCTCGCAGACCCGCGCACGCTCGGTCGCAACGCAGACCGAAAGGCCGAAGCCCTCATACGCCGCGGCAAGACCATCGTGCTTATCACGTGCGGCATACACTCGACCGAGGTCGGCTCGTCGCTCTCTTCGATGCTCATCGCGCACCGCCTCGCCTCTTCGGACGAGCCGGAGGTTCAGGAAATCTTACGCAACACGATCATCCTGCTCGTCCCTTCCTTGAACCCTGACGGCGTAGACATCGTGAAGCGTTGGTACGACGCGAGCCTCGGCAAGCCTTGGGAGGGCACTTCGCCGCCGGAGCTTTATCACAAGTACGTGGGCCACGATAACAACCGCGACTGGTACGCCTTCACGCAGGTCGAGACGCAGCTCACCGTTGACAAGCTTCACAACGTCTGGCACCCGCAGATAGTCCACGACATACACCAGCAGGGCGCATACGGCTCGCGCCTGTTCCTGCCGCCCTACATGCAGCCCGTCGAGCCGAACGTGCCGCGCCAGCTCGTCGAGGGCTACACGGAGCTTGGACATTTCATGTCCGACCGGATGCTCCGCGCGGGCTTCAAAGGCATCACTTGGGACTCGACCTACGACGCTTGGACGCCCGCGCGCGCATACTCGCACTACCACGGCGGCGTCCGAATACTTTCCGAGACAGCCTCCGTTCAAATCGCCACGCCCATCACAGTGAAGCCCGAACAACTCCGCACGGGCGAGGGCTTCGACTCGCGCAAGGTCAGCCCCAACTTCCCCGTCACGTGGCCCGGCGGCGAGTGGCGCATGCGCGACATCACGAGCTACATGACTGCTGCCGCCTTCGAGTTGCTACGCCACGCCTCGCAGAACCGCGAGCGCTGGCTCCGCCGCTTCTACTCGATAGGCCGTGAGGCCGTGCGCCCTCGCAGGCCGGGCGAGTTGTTCGGATTCATCATTGAGGAGAGCGACTCTCAACATCGCTTATTTAACGAGCCGCTCCGATTGCAAAGAATTCTTGAGAGAGGCGGAGTTGACATAGAAGGCACGAACAAAGGCATACTTGTGCGGCTAGACCAGCCATACGGCAGCTTCGCCAAAGCATTGTTAGAGGCGCAACGCTATCCAGACCTTCGCGACACCTCCGGTCATCCCATCGCTCCATACGATGTGACCGCGCACACTCTGCCTCTTCTCATGGGAGTGAAAGCAACTCCGGTTTACGCGCCTTTCAAATACAAGCGCGTAAATAGAACCGTTGAGATCGGCGACGCTCTTGTTTCGCATCCGCGCCTCGCACTCTACAAATCACATGTTCCGTCAATGGATGAAGGCTGGACGCGATGGATGCTTGAAAAAGATTTCGCGGTCAGCTACTCGTCTCTAGCTGATGCGGAGGCTCGTGCCGGAAACCTGCGCGCGAAGTTCGACACGATCATCATCCCCGACCAGTCGCCGCGCGCGATTCTTGAAGGCTACAGGAAGGGCACGATGCCGGAGGAGTTGACGGGCGGGATGGGTAAGGAGGGCGTCAGAGCTTTGCGCGAGTTCGTCGAGGCGGGCGGAACGCTCGTCGCCTTGAACGACGCCTCGGACTTCGCAATCGAGCAGTTCGATCTCCCTTTGCGCGACGTGACCGCGGGCCTGAAGCGCACGGAGTTCTACTGTCCCGGCTCGATCTTGCGCACGATACTCGACGTGACGCACCCCGTAGCGAAGGGGATGCCGCGCGAGTCCGTCGCGTGGGTCGAGGACTCGCCCGTGTTCGAGATAAAGGGCGACCCCGCCGCGCTCCCGCGCGTTCGCGTCATCGCGCGCTACCCCGATTCCGGCACGCCGCTCCTTTCGGGCTGGCTGCTCGGCGCGGAGAAACTACGCGGCAAGGCCGCGCTCGTCGAAGTCGGTCTGGGGAGCGGGCGCGTCTACCTCTTCGGCTTCCGCCCGCAGTACCGCGCGCAGTCGCTCGCCACGTACCCGCTCCTCTTCAACGCCATCACGGGACAATAAGTCAGAAACGCGACCGTCAGGGAGCGTGTCCAACGCAGCAACGCAGGACACGCTCCCTGACGGTCGCGTTTCTGACTCAGGACAGACCGACGACGCCGTTGGCGAGGACGACCGCGCAGGCGAAGGCGACCACGTAAGCCCTCACTCCCCTTCGCGCCGCTTGCCCCTCACCGAGCCTGAAATCTTCTTCCGCGTCGTCTCGCCCGTCTCAAGCACGGGAATGCCCTCGTCAACTTCTGCGTGCGGGCGCGGGATGACGTGAGTAGCGACGACCTCGCCCACGCGGCGAGCGGCTGCTGCGCCCGCGTCAACCGCCGCTTTGACCGCGCCGACCTCGCCGCGCACAATCGCCGTCACGAGTCCCGCGTCAATCTTCTCGTAACCCACGAGCCGCACGTTCGCGGCCTTCACCATCGCGTCTGCCGCCTCGATCATCGCCACGAGTCCGCGGCATTCGACTAATCCCAATGCGTCCATAATTCCCTTTCTCAAACAATAGTTCGGTTAGTTCCGCAACGAGTGAATCGGCGCGGGGATGCGACCGCCGCGGCGTATGAACGCGTCGGACGAAAATTTATTGACGGGCATGATGGGCGCGCTGCCGAGAAGGCCGCCGAACTCGACCATGTCGCCCACCTCTTTGCCCGGCACGGGGATGATGCGGACGGCGGTCGTCTTGTTGTTCATAACGCCTATAGCCATCTCGTCCGCGATGATCGCCGCAATCGTCTCCGCCGAGGTTGAGCCGGGCACGGCCACCATGTCAATCCCCACGGAGCAGACGCTCGTCCAAGCTTCGAGCTTGTCTAAGGAGAGCGCGCCCATGCGCGCCGCCTCGATCATCGCCGCATCCTCGGACACGGGGATGAACGCGCCGCTCATCCCGCCCACCGCGCTCGAAGCCATCGCGCCGCCCTTCTTCACCGCGTCGGTTAGAAGCGCGAGCGCGGCGGTCGTCCCCGGCGCGCCCGCGCGCTCGAACCCGAACGCCTCGATGATCTCCGCGACCGAATCGCCGCGCAAAGGCGTGGGCGCGAGCGAGAGATCGATGATGCCGAAGCGCAAACCCAAACGACGCGCCGCCTCGCGCCCGACGAGTTCGCCGGCGCGTGCGAGTTTGAAAGAGAGTTTTTTGATCAGTTCGGCGAGTTCGTGCAGGGGCATGTCGCGCGGCGCGTGGCGGACGGCGTGATTGACGACGCCCGGCCCCGACACGCCGACGTTGACGACCGCCTCGCCCTCGCCCGTGCCGTGAAACGCGCCCGCCATAAACGGGTTGTCCTCGACCGCATTGGCGAAACACACGAACTTGGCACAGGCCAACCCGCCCTCGGCGCGCGTGAGTTCCGCCGCCTCTT
>DASQLL010000528.1:0-2839 GCA_035630035.1 Pyrinomonadaceae bacterium
GAGTCCGAGCGGCCCGTCGAACGTTCCGCCCGCCGCGAAGGTGTGGCGCGCATCCGTTGACGAGCGTCCGTACTCGCCGCGCAGGTCGTAGCTGTCGGCGGGCAGCGTCCCCGCGCTTTCGGTGTTGCCACGCGCGCTGCCGAGCGTGTAGTTGGCGAAGAAAGAGACGCGGCGGCTGAGGCGGTTGTTGAAGGTCAGGTTCAGTTGGTGCTGTTTGAGCAGCCCGCTCGACTCGTACTGGATGACGTTGCCCGCCGCGGCGTTTGGCCTCACGCGGCTGACGATCTCGCCGGACGAGTTGCGTGTGATGACGGGCGCGTTGATGTTGCGCGCGCGCAACGCGTGGAGGGTGCGCGCCGCGATGTACGTTACAGCGAGCGTGCTCTTGAAAGGCAACTGCCGCTCGACGCCGAGCGCCGCCTGCATCATGTAAGGCTCGCGCAAATCATCCGCGATACGAAAGACTGTCTGCTCCGCCGCGCCCGCGGCCCTGAGCGTCTCGGCGGGCGGGACGTTGGGGAACGAATCGAGCGCGGCGGTGTCGGCTGTGATGAAGCGGAAGAAGTCGCCGGCGGCGTACTTGTTGGCGATGAGAACTTGGTTCTCGTTGAAGCGGTCGAAGAAGACGCCGAAGCCGCCGCGGACGACCGTGCGCGGCTGGCTCGGCGTCGCCCCGCCCTTGAAGTTGGGCGCCCACGCGAAGGCGACGCGCGGCGCGAAGTTCGGGCGGACGCCGATGTTCGTCTGAAACTCGTAGCGCAGGCCGAAGCTCAGCATGAGATTCGGGCGCGCTCGCCAGTCGTCCTGAAAGTAAGCCCCGACATCAACCTGTTCGGCTGTTGCGCGCGCATTTCCGCCGCCGATTGTGAGCTGCGTCGCGCCGCCGCCGCGCGCGCGAATCTCCGCGGGCGTGAGGCCGCGGCGTTGTAGCAGCAGAGTGCGACGGTATCGCTCGATGCTCGTGATGGGGACGTTGACGATCTGCCCGTCCGCGCCTAGCACAGGGTCGCCCGCCGCGTCGAGCTGCGGCGCGAGTCCGCCCGCGAACGTGAACGTGCCGTTGAAATCGTCCGGCGAGATGTCTGTGATCGTCGTGCGGCGCAGTCGCGCGCCCGCACGCAAAGTCTGCGCGCCCGAAGTCCACAGCACGGAGTCCTGCACGGTCAGCCTCCCCTCCGGGTTGCGCGCGCGCCCCGCGCTCGAACCGCCCGCGGCGAACGCGCCCAAAACGTTGAGGGCCGGTCTTTCGCTCAAAGGTTCATCAATCTGATCCTCCGCGATGTATTGCAGGCGCAGCTCGTTGACGACGCGCGTGCGGACGACGGCGGTCTGGGTCAATTGGACGGTGTGAATAGGGAGCGTGAAGTCGAAGCCGCGTTCCGGCAGGAACGTGCCGCCTATGCCGGCGTTCTCCACACGGTTTCGGAAAAAGTTGTAGCGCGCCGTGAGCGTGTGATTCTTGCTCAGTTGGAAGTCGAGACGCACGTTTGCGTTTATGGGTCGGCGCGGGACAAGCACCGTGCGGACAAGGCGCGTGACGTTAAGTTCGTCATCAAGCACGAAGGCGTTGACGATGGCGTTGTCGTCCGTCTCGCGCCGGTCGAGCGAGGCGAAGAATGACGCGCGGCGCGCGACGAGGGGGCCGCTCAGCGTGCCGCCGAAGTTACGCATCTGGTACGGCGCGCGCCGGTCGGCGAAAGGGTTGCGCGAGTTGAAGCTCTCGTCTGTGAAAAAGAAGTACGCTTGCCCGTGCCACTCGTCCGTGCCGGGGCGCGTGATGATCTGTATCTGGCCGAAGCCGATCTGGTCGTTCTCGGCGGAGAAGGGGTTCTGGTTGATGCGGACTTCGCGGATCGAGCTTCGAGGGGGTAGCGGCTCGCCCGTGTTGAGGAAGCCGTCAATCAGGATTTGCCCGCCGTTCGGCCCGACGGGCACGCCCGCCAACGCTTGCAGCGCGGCGGCCAAGTCCTCCGCATCTTCCGGCAGCGCGTCAAGCTCCGCGTCGCGCAGGTTGAGTGCGCTCCGGTTCGCTTCCGCCTCGATGCCCAGACGCGCCTCCGCGCCGACCGTTACCTCCTGCCGTTCGAGTCCGACCGTGAGCCGCGCGTCGAGTTGCTTCGTCGCCCCACGGACTATCTCGACTTCCGCACGCTCGAACGCGGCGAACCCTCTCGCCTCGACGCGGACGGAGTATGTGCCGGGCGCGAGTCCGCTGAACACATAACGCCCCTCCGAGTCTGAGACGGCTTGCCTCTCCGTGCCGCCCGCGTCTTTTACGAACACGGAAGCGCCGACGACGACCGCGCCGAACTGATCGGTGACGCGACCCGTGAGCGCACCCGTCGTTTGTGCGGCGAACGCCGCTTGCGCGCAGGCGAGCAACGTGACGGCGTTAAAGAAGAGAGCGCACAGCCGCGCGCACAGCCGCTTGCGAGGGGAATAGAAAATCATTGAGCCTTCCGCTCCGGAAGCCTTGTCAACTGCATAGCGACCATCTGACTTTGCGCGATCAATGGAGACGGCTGCAAAGACGCGAGCGTCAGCACGACAAGCATCAAGACTTTCTTCATTCGCTACCTCCAACACTAAAGCAATATTCACTTGAGTGTAAGGCAAGAGACAGTTCACCGCAGAGGCGCATAGGACGCAGAGGCAACGCAGAGAGAAAAGCAAAACCTCTGCGCCCCCTCCGCGCCCTCTGCGCCTCTGCGGTGAGTCTTACTCGCGCTACGCTCAACTGAAAAGCGACATAACGCTATCACTCGCCGCGCTGCCCCGCCTTGTATAACTCATTGACGAACGCGGGCGGCTCCGGCTCCCACTTGAGCGGCAGATTCTT
>DASQLL010000529.1:0-3945 GCA_035630035.1 Pyrinomonadaceae bacterium
GAGTCTCGCGTTGGTCTGCATGGCCTGTTCAATGAGGCGGTCAATGCGCTCGTTCGTCGAAGCCACGACCTCCTCGGTATGAATCTGCGCGTCAACGAGCGCGGCGATCTTCTGCTCGCTGTTTGCCTGCGCCGCCGCCAAGTCGGCCTGCGCCGCTCCGAGCTGGTTAATCCAGCCCAGATGCGTGTCGAACCGCTCGCCGTGGCTTTGCACGAGCCGCGTGAGCGTCACGAAGGCGGATTCAAGTTGCGCGACTCTCTCCTCTGCGTTCATTTCTTCCCGCCTTTCTTCCCGCCGCCCGCGTCGCCCTCGCTCGCGTCATCAACACGCGCCAGCGTGCCTGAGCCGACAGGCCTCGTGTCGGCGGGGCCGCTTACGGTGTCGGCGGCGACGGTCTCCCCGGCGGCCTCCACCGAATCCGTATCACCCGGCGTGCGCGAGGTCGGTCGCTCGCCGTCGGCCCCGGAGATTTGGCCGAGGCCCTGCCCGGCCACGTTCGGCTCCGTCGCCCTCTCCCCCAACGTCGCCGCGCGCTCTCCGCCGGGGTCGCTGGCGACCTCGCCGGAGTCCGGCTCGCCGTCCTGTTGGTTGTAGCGTTCCGTCAACTCTTCCCCCTTTTCTTCTCCCCGCCCATCTCCTTATCGGCGGCCCGCTTGACCGATTGATCGAGTTTGCGGGTGGTCTTTGTCTGCGAGGCGACCGTGCCGCGCTTCAGGCCGGCGTTGACTATCAAGCCTAAATCCTGCGCGCGCTTTTTCAGCCTCTCCATCGCCCCGTCTTCCACCATCGAAGGTGCCAGATGTTGTTTGTCCTTACTCTTCACTTCTCACCGCCTTTCTTGTTGCCGCGAAGCGTTACAGGTCTTTCTCGTCGTCCGCCTCGCTCTGCCGCTCTGCCTCTTCCACCGCCTGTTCCAGCGAGGTGAACACAGTGCGCCGCGTTGATTGCTCGAAGCTCTTGAACGTCTCGCTTAAAATAACGCGGTCGGTCTGCGCGTCGTCAAGGCCGAGGTCTCGCGCAAGGCTTTTGAGCTGCTCGTCCTCCCCATGAGTGAGGTGACGATCCGACAGCGACTCTTTCAGCCTCTCTCGATAGAGCGGGAGCAGGCTCTTCGCCTCCGCTTCGCGCACGTCTTCGGCGGAGAGTCCCAGCGCGTCGCGCAGCCGCCGCAACTCGTCCATCTCCTCGTCCGTTATCTTCCCGTCCAGCGCAAGGTGCGTGAGGACGCGTGCGTAGACGAGCGCGCAGTCATCCTTGACCTCGCTACTCGCGCGCCCGCAGTCGGAGATTATCTTCTCGACGGCATCGCGCGTGACCTCCTGCAGCGGGGTTGTGGCGACGTAGTTGTTGACCTCGACGGGGAAGCTGCGCGTTTGCCGTCGCAGCAGCCGGTCGAAGAGCGACGGCGCGTCGGGGGTAATCAACTCCAAGCCGTTCACTTCTCACCGCCTTTCTTCAACGCCTCACAAGTAATCGTTGAGGGCTTCCGACTCGTCATCGTATATCGCGAAGATGGCATGTATCCCGGTGATGGAAAGTTGTTCTTTGATATTCTCCCTCACCTTCAGGAGCTTGATCTGCCCGCCCGCGCGCGTAACGGACACGAGGGCGGAGACCAGCTCGCCGATACCTATCGAATCAACCCATCTCACTTGAGCCATGTCCAGTAGAAACTTCCGTCGGCCTTCCGCGAGCAGGCGGCGAATGCCGGCTCGCACCTTGTCGGCGCTTTCGCCTGTGACGATGTTTCCCTCGACGCCGAGAATGATGACATCACCGGCCTGCCGCTCCGTGATGCTGACTTTAGACACTTTCGAGGCGACTCCGAGCGCCCAGTCTTTGAGGTTGTCCATGAGGAATTTTCCTTGCTTAGCTGCCCTGCGCGATAAGATTTTATCAGCGCAGCTTCAACGCATCACTCTCCAAGGCTTGGGGAAGATGCGCCAGTTACCGTTGACGTATGCGAGGCCGTCGTAGGCCATGCCGAGGTCTTGGCCGGGTTCGACGAACTTGAAGCGGTAGAACGTCACGCCGGGCTTGAGTTGCTCGCCCACGTCCTTCCAGCCGCCGGGGAACTCCGCGCCGCCGCCCGTCCAACTCTTCAACTCGTCGCTCGTGGCGGATGCGGACAGCACCTGCGTCTGCCCCTCCTTAGGGGCGATAACCATCTGCCCGCCGTCCCATGCGGGGCTGTATACGGCGTCGGCTTTGGCCGCGAGATCGGGCATGAAGACGGCGTCGTAATCGGCCCTCGAAGGGCGCAGAGCCTTGCTGAGCGTCGCGTGGTCGGCGCCCGGCTTGATGAACTCCGCGAGCAAAGCCTTCGCGCCATCCTCCGTGCCGGGGTACGACTTCGCGGACGAGGCCTTGCTGCCGCCCGTGTTCGATGCTGTGCCGGTGTTGCCGCCCGTCGCGTTTCCATTACCACCACCACCGCCACCGCAACCGGCGAGCGCCAGCACGAGCGACAACGCGGCGACGAGTTTTGATTCGATAACCGTAGTCCTCATTAACAAGATTCCTCCTGTGAAGTGTCAATGCCCCTACGCCTTCTTACGACCCTTGCGATATCGCGAGGTCGCGCCGGGCGCGACGGCGCGCACTCTATCATCGAACGCTTAACTTACATAGCCATCGCGGGCGTGCGCGCGCGCGCGCCATAAATACCACAGCGCCTAAACGGAAATAAACGGGGCGACGTAAAGCGAACACCTTTTTCTTACCAGCGCCTAACATGAAGACGCTTTCAACAAGACGCTTTTCGGAAGCATCCGCCCCGCGCCCTCGCCGCGCAAAAGTCTTGAACCGCGCTCCCGCTCGTGATATAAGCCGCGACGCTCTGGGCGGGCGGTTGAATGCGGCCACACGCGTACTTGCCAGAGTGAGGGCGGCGGCGTACGACCTCGATGTTCGCCTTGGCCGAACAGGCGTCGGGATACACCGGCGTGCGCGCCGCCGCAGTACATGACAAACGGCCTGTCTTGTCAAGCCAAAGGAGAAAGAGATGGCTAGATTCAAAGACCCGAACGTTCCCGCCGCGGCTTTCCAGCCTTACCTTGAACCGGGCGAGCAACTCAGGCACTGGGCATACGGCGTCAAGCAGCCGAGCATGTTGTTGATAGTCCCTCTCTTCTTTCTCGCGATTCTGCCCGGCGCGATAGCCGTCGCGTTGCTGACGAAAGAATACATCGTAGGGCTGACCGACCGGCGTTTTATCGTGCTACGTTTCAAGGGCAAGAGCATTAATGTTCAGGAGGTCTTGGAGTACCCGCTCAACAACCTCCCGCCCGTTAAGGCTTCCACCGGCGGGCTTTTCACGCACATCAACATTTCCGACCCGGCGAAACCGTTTGTCGCCAAGTTCCACCGCATGGGTATGCCCGGCAACCGCGAGCATGGGATGGCGATAGAGGCAGCCCTCACGGGCAAGGCGGCCTGACGAGAGGCCGCGATGAGTTTCGACCAAAGACAGTCGCCAGCCGGCGTACACACCGCCGCGCACCCTCCGGGTCGCATGTGCCCGTTCTGTAGCGCGCCCGCCGCCGCGCAGTTTTGCGGTTCGTGTGGGCGCGACACGACCGCGCCGCGCCGCCCCTGCGTAAAATGCCGGCGGATGGTGCCGAGCAGCGAGCGTACATGCTGGAATTGCGGCGCCGTTTTCAAAAGCGATATGCGTTGGAAAATCCCCCTGATCGTTTTCCTGTTCGTGCTCGCCTTCATTATCAGCATCCTGCTTGCTCTGGTGAAATAGTAAAAGGGGCGACCTTGATGCCGCCCCTTTTCTCGCACGCTCATCCGTGTGTGTTAAGTTCACAGCTCCGGGCACAACTCAGACGTTGAAGCGGAAGTGTACCACGTCGCCTTCCTGCATCACGTAGTCTTTGCCTTCGAGTCGGAGCAGACCCTGCTCGCGTGCGGCGGCGTAAGAGCCTGCGCGCGTGAGTG
>DASQLL010000530.1:0-4001 GCA_035630035.1 Pyrinomonadaceae bacterium
CTCTCAACCACCATTTACCATTTACCATTTACCATTTACCAAACTATGTCTGACGAGATGCGAAAGGTTCTGCACGCCTTCGCGGCGCTCGCCGATTTGGGCGAGGAGATCGCGGAGACGAGCGACTTCGAGGAGATGGCGCACTCCGCGTTGCACGTCGTCCTCGGCGCGCTCGGCATTCGTCGCGGCGCGGTCGCGGAGTTCGACCGCGCCGCCTCGTCGCTGCGCTTCATTGCCGCGCGGGGCTTCGGCGAAACCTTCACGCAGAACTTTTCGTTGCCGGTCAAGTCCGTCGAAGCGACTAAGACAAAGGACAATGGCGACGACGCAAACGCTTCGTCGAGGCAGGAGCTTGCGGGTGTCGAGCGAGAGATCGAGGAGCAGTTCGAGAGCGGCGCGGTCGAGGTCGTCACGCCGATGGTCGTGCGCGGCGAGCTGATCGGCGTGATTCTTCTTGGCGGGAAGGCGAGCGGCGAGCGGTTCGACGCGGAGGAGCGCGAGCTTGTCCGCGCGCTCGGTCGCCACATCGGCGTCGGCCTGCACAACCACCGTCTCCTGCGCGAAGTCGAAAGCCGCGCCGTCGAGAATCAAAAACTCTACGAAGACCTGAAGGGGATTTACCGCGACACGGTTCGCGCCTTCGCGGCGGCGATTGATTGCAAGGACAAATACACGCAGGGGCACTCGGAGCGCGTCGGCAAGTACAGCGAGATAATCGCGCGCGAGATGGGTTGGAGCGAAGAGGAAGTCGAGGGCATCTCGGTCGCGGGCTATCTGCACGACATCGGCAAGCTCGTCGTTGACCGCGAAATCATCAACGCGCCCTACAAGATTGACGCCAAGCAGTCGTCGGAGCTTAACCGCCACCCCGCCGCCGGTTACGAAATACTCCGCCCCATCAACCACCCCTACACAGACATCCCGCTCATGGCGCGCTACCACCACGAGCGCCCCGACGGACGCGGCTACCCCGAAGGGCTGAAGGACGAAGAGATTCCCATCGGCGCGAAGATCGTCTCGCTCGCAGACTCGTTCGACGCGATGACGACCGACCGCCCATACAAACGTCGCCGCGCCTTCGACGAAGTCGTCGCCGACTTTCGACAGAACACGGGCCGCCAGTTCGCACCCGAAGTCGTCGCCGCGCTCTGCCGCGCTCTACTCAAAGAGGCGCGCGGCGAAACGCGAACGCGCCCCATCATCCGCCTTCTGGGCAAAGACTACGTTGACGACGAGACGCTCCCCGCGCTTGAGCAGCTCATCGCCGACCTCGAATCCGGCTCGCACCTAGTTGCGGGCCAGGCATGACGCGCTTCATCAAACGCCGCGCATTCAACTCGTAACTAACCAAGCTGACGTTGATGGTCGCTGATACGCGATGCGATTAGAGCGGCAACGCTGCGCGGGCGGCGCAGTCTCTCCGCGAGAGAATTTAATTTGACCCCCCGGCGCGTCGCCATGTATTATCCGCCACGGTCGCATCAACTCGGAACCCATACGCCTCGCCCCGACTCGATTCCCTGAGAACTGTCTTTAGCCCACATCCAAGCTGGTTAACGGTTTCAAGCAAGCTTACGCCTCGCCGACAACTGACGCAGTCGAACTTGCCTCGCACTCTATGCGAAAGGAGAATCGCTTATGTCTTGGGAGAACGCGCCCAACTTAAGAAAGCTGACTGCCGCGCAGCAGGGTGGCCGCGACATCAAGCGCGGTGCACAAATTTGGGGCGTGGATAACAAAGGCACGCTCTACACCAACTATCAGAAGACGCCGGGCGGCAAGTGGGCCGGGTGGAAGGGGCCGGACTGGGCCGGGCCGGGCTACCCCAAGCAGGTCTATGAACTGGCCGCCTCGAACATGGCGTTGGACGGGCCTGTGATGCTGTGGGTGCTCGACATGAAGCGCCAGCTTTGGTACATCGAGCAGACCCAGCCGGGCGGCGACTGGGGCGATTGGCAGGGGCCGAACTGGAACAACGCGCCGCAGGGACTGAAGAAGCTCACTGCCTCGCGGACTGCTAACAGGCTTGGGGCGCAGGTCTGGGCACTCAAGGACGACGGCACGCTCATCTCCTGCGTCCAGAAAGCGCCCGCACCGGGTCTGAAGTGGAAGCCGTGGACGGACTGGCCCGCCACTAAGGAGAATTCAAGGTTCATCGAGATCACCGCGTGCAACCAAGCCGACGAGCGAACGAACCTTTTGGCGATTGACAACAAGCTCCAGCTCTGGGGCATGGGCATGAAGGGGCCGGGCGACTGGGACGGCGCGTCTTGGTCGGGGCCTAACTGGGAGGGCTTCAAGAAGAAAGTCTCCAACGTCGCCGCAGTCGAGCAGGGCGGCGTGCGCGGCGCGCGCGTCTGGGTTATTGACGAAAACCAGCGCCTGAGCTGTAACTACCAGATCACGCCCGGCGGGCGTTGGACGGGCTGGTCGGACGGTTGGCAGAACGCACCCGAATCTTACGAGTTGACCGCCGCTGGGATGAACGACGGTCGCCTTGAGATTTGGACTATCACAAGCTTGAAGGGAATCCTGACCAGCCTCGTGCAGATCAGCCCCGACGGCGATTGGGGCACTTGGTCGGAGCGGACGGATCGCGAGGGCCGGGGCGAAGAGCATCACCCGTAGCCGCGCGCCCATACTCTTCGTTCGCGGGCCGGCCCGTGCGGAAGTTAAACCGGCTGGCCCGCGCCGGAGCAAAGCTTACTTGCCCTTTGCGCTGCCCGTTCCTACGCTCTCGCGGAACTCCTTTACGAGGCGGTCGGTCAGCCTGCCTACGGTCGGGAGTTTCAGAGGCCCGGCGATGTAACGCCCGTATGCCGCCTCGTGTAAGGCATCGAGATCGTACTTCACTTTGAAGTGCTGGCGGTACGCGTCAAACGGAATCGCAAGCCCTTCGATGGCGCTTCCGTTGAGGTTGACTAGAAAGATGAAGTCGGCTTCGCTAGGCTTGTCTGCGACGCGGAAGAAACGCCACGCCTCGATCTTCTCTCTAACCTTCTTTTCGACATCGAGGGCGTTGTCAAAGTAGTCTTGCCGGGGCTGCTGGCTCGTCTCTGCGGTGTCAATCACCACGGACGGCTGTGCGTACATGTAGCGGAAGGCGACGATGTACATTGATTGCCCCGCGCGAAAATCGAAACGCGAAGCGCTCGTTTGAGCCTCGACATGGCCGAAAGCTAGTAGGGCGAGCATTGAGGCGAACAGGGGAGCGAGCTTGAAAAACTTATTTCTGTTCATCGGATGATTCACACACCTCTCAATTCCCGATACGGATAAACGGACGCGCTCACTTCGGCTGTATGCGAAGTGTGAAGCTGGCTATCTCGATCTTCTCGTCGGGCTTGACCTCGACGCGCTCCTCGCGCCCGATCTCGCGCCCGCCGACGAAGGTCGGGTTGCGCCCCTTGGGCGTGAACCAGAAGCGGCCAGAGTTGTCGCGCTCGAGCATCGCGTGGCTGCGGCTGACTTCGGGGTCGCCTTTGATGGCGAGGTCTACCGTGACGGACTTCGAGCCTCGACCGATGGAGATTTCGTTTTTGAGCACGGGCACGACCGTCTGCCGGACGCCGCTGCGCCAGACTTCGACGCTGTAGAGTTCCTGCGGGCGCGCGGAGACTTTCGTGACTTCGCTTTCGGGCTGTTCGGTATCGGACGAGGCCGCGGGCAGCTCCGCGGCTGTGGGCTTCTCTCCGGCCCTTGCCGTGACCATCGTGCTGCCGCCCGATTCGTTCGACTCCCAGACGGGCTGCACGCGAAACTCGCCGCGGTTGAGCGTGCCGTCAACGCGCAGCTCGACGGCGAAGGATTTCGTTGCGAGCTGCGTCTGCCCGGAAAGCTCGCGCGCGCGCTCCGAGAGGACGTAGAAGAGTCCCTGCTCAAGGCCGCGCCGCTTCTCGCCCTGCCACTCCTTGTCGTCCTCGTTCGAGAGGTAGACGACGTATTCAGGCGGGATGTAGGTCGGCCCGCCCGGCGGCGTGAACATCTCGCGCTGCATCACG
>DASQLL010000531.1:0-3323 GCA_035630035.1 Pyrinomonadaceae bacterium
CGGTCTCCAGAACGTATGCGCGGTCGGAGTGGCCGAGCGCTGCGTGCGCGTTCTGCTCGACGAGCAGGATGGTCGTGCCCTCGCCGCGAATCTCGTCTATGGCCTCAAAGATTGTGTGGACGACGAGCGGGGCAAGGCCCAGCGAAGGCTCGTCGAGAAGAAGCAGACGCGGGCGCGACATCAACGCGCGCCCTATTGCGAGCATCTGCTGCTCGCCGCCGGAGAGCGTGCCGGCCTTCTGCTTCTCGCGCTCCTTCAGACGCGGGAACATGCGGAAGGCACGCTCCGTGTCTTCCGCGATCTTACGCTTGTCCTTCTGCAAGTAAGCGCCCATCTGTAGGTTCTCGCGCACGGTGAGGTTGGCGAAGACCCCGCGCCCCTCGGGCGACATTGCGATGCCGCGCGCGACGAGCTTGTGCGTCGGAGTGCCGCTAATATCATCGCCCTCGAAGAGGACGCGGCCACGGCGCGGGTTCAATAGACCCGTGATCGTCCTAAGAGTCGTGGTCTTCCCCGCCCCGTTCGCGCCGATGAGCGTGATGACCTCGCCCTGTCCGACGTGCATCGAGACGCCCTTGAGCGCTTCAATCGCGCCGTAACCGACGTAGATGTTTTCCAGCGTAAGCATGGTTTGGAGTCTGGAGTCTGGAGTCTGGAGTCTGGAGTCAGAAGCAAGACGGGTTTTCTCTTCTGACTCCAGACTCCAGACTCCAGACTCCAGACTTCTAATCTCCTAAATAAGCCTCGATCACCTTCGGGTCGTTCCTGATCTCGTCGGGCAGGCCAAGGGCGATTGACTTGCCGTAGTCCACGACTTGGATGCGCTCGCAGACGCCCATCACGACCTTCATGTTGTGCTCGACGAGCAGAATCGTCAGTCCGAAGCGGTCGCGTATCTGGCGGATCAGGTTGAGCAGGTCGTCCTGCTCCGAGGGGTTCATACCGGCTGCCGGCTCGTCGAGGAGCAGCAGGCGGGGCCGGGTCGCGAGAGCGCGCACGATCTCAAGCCTGCGTTGGTTGCCGTAAGGGAGACTCGTGCCGCCCTCGTCGCGGAAGCGCGCGAGGTCGAATATCTCCAGAAGCTCCAGACAGAACTCCTCGTGCTCGCGCTCGTCGCGCTCGTAGCGCGGCGTGCGCAAGACGGCGTCGGCCAAAGTCTGCCGCGTGTGTATGTGGCAGGCCGTCATTACGTTTTCAAGCACCGTCATGCTCGGGAAGAGCCGTATGTTCTGAAACGTGCGCGAGACTCCGAGCGCGGCGATCTCGTAAGGGCGCAGGCCGTCCACGCGCTTGCGCTCGAACTCAATCGTGCCGGAAGTCGGACTATAGACGCCCGTGAGCAGGTTGAAGATGGTGGTCTTGCCCGCCCCGTTCGGCCCGATGAGGCCGTAGATTTCGCCGGGTAGCACAGCCATGTCCAGCTCGTTGACGGCGACGAGGCCGCCGAAGCGGATCGTGCATTTGTCGGTCTTGAGTATCGGCTCGACAATGCCCGTCGCCGCGCCGACCGGCGGCGTCGCGTTCGCGCCCGTCACGCCTGCGTCCGGTGTCATCGCCTCTTATCTCCCTCGCCCAAAGAAGTTTCGTTCGCGCGCTCGCCCAGCGTGGCCTTGTCAACGGAATCCTTGTCGCGCGTGTCCTCGGCAGTTATCTCCTCGGCTTCCGTGCGCGTCTTCACGCGGCGGCGCGCGCGCCAGCCTTTGAACGGATCGAGGCTCCCCAGAAGGCCCTGCGGCCTCGTGATCATCAGCACGATGAGAAGCACCGAGTAGATAACCATCCGGTACTCCGCGAAGCCGCGCAGCGCCTCGGGCAACACCGTCAGCACGATGGCGCCGATGATCGAGCCGATGATCGAGCCTAGACCTCCGAGGATTATCATGATGAGGATTTCAAACGACTTGATGAACTCGAACGACTTCGGATTCAGGTAGCCGTCGAAGTGCGCCAGAAGAACGCCGCCCGCGCCCGCGAGCGCCGACGAGATGACGAAGGCCATGACCTTGTAGCGCGTCGTGTTGACGCCCATCGCTTCCGATGCAAGCTCGTCCTCGCGTATCGAGACGAGCGCGCGCCCGAAGCCCGACTGCACGATGTTGTGGACGACGACTATGGTCAGGATGGCGACGAGGAAAATCCAGAAGAAGCTTTTGACGATGGGGATGCCTGAGTAGCCGCGCGCGCCGCCGATTGCCTCGATGTTGTTCAAAAGGACGACGATTATCTGCCCGAAGCCGAGCGTGACGATTGCGAGGTAGTCTCCCTTGAGCCTGAGCGACGGCACGCCGACCAGAAAGCCCGCCGCGCCCGCCACTATCGCGCCTATTAGCGTCGCGATGAGCAGCGCGACGAGCCACCCTATGAGGCCGTCGCCCAACGAGGCGGCGATACTCGCGCCGCGCGTGACCGAGAAGTAGGCCGACGAGTACGCGCCGACCGCCATGAAGCCCGCGTGCCCGATTGAGAACTGCCCCGTAAAACCGTTTATGAGATTCAGCGAGACGGCGAGCGTGATGTTGATGCCCGCCAGCATGACGATTCGCGCGACGTAGGGGCTGATCATCCGACGGCCCGGGTCGAACACGAAATAGTCCAGCGCGTAGAGTACCGCGAGCAGCAGGAAGGCGACGAGGAGGTTACGCGCGTAGCGTGGCATAAGCAATTCGATTGCGGAATGCGGAATGCGGATTGCGGATTAACCGCCAAATGTCATTTTTCGTTTCCGCGAGCGGTTCGTATTGAAGAAACGACGATAGCTACGAGTTGGTTGGCTTCATCCAGAAGGTCAGCCACACGCTCCTTTTTGACTTGGCCGGCCTCAACCAGAATTTCTACCCAGTAGATAGTTTCGTCGGCCTCTTCTTCAACAATGCCCATCTTGGCAACGAAGTCGGCCTGCGACTTTGCCCGGCATGAGGCCCTGTAATTCGCCCCGACGGATGTGCCGCACCTCAACAACTGTTTCCCTATTACGTTGGCCGTTCTGGTTTGCGGTAGTGCTTCCACAAGACGAATGATTCTGAGGGCGAAAGCCTTCGTCCTCTCCTTCATCTCGCTGGCTTCCATGTTATTAAATCCGCAATCCGCAATCCGCAATCCGCATTTGTCAGACTTTTTCCTGCGCGACCGAACCGAGCAGGCCCGACGGGCGGAACAGAAGAACCAGAATCAGAATCGCGAAGGCGACCGCGTCCTTATAGGTCGGCGAAAGATAGCCGACGACGAGCGTCTCGGTAATCCCGATCAGAAGGCCGCCGAGCATCGCGCCGGGGATGTTACCGATGCCCCCCAAGACGGCTGCGACGAAAGCCTTCAGGCCGACG
>DASQLL010000532.1:0-4736 GCA_035630035.1 Pyrinomonadaceae bacterium
GAAGCTCGAAAAGCGCGAGTTCGACAAATACTCGATGCGTCTGCTTACGGCCCTGTGCAGCGAGGGCGCGGGCAACGTCATAGGCTTTCACCCCGAAGGCACGCGCAACAAAACGGAAGACCCGTACTCGCTGCTTCGACCGCAGCCCGGCATAGGCAAGCTCATACGCGAGGCTCGACCGCAGGTCGTCCCCGTCTTCATCGCGGGACTCGGCAACGACCTCACGCGGCAAGTCTCAGGCAACTGGCGAGGCGGCGAGCCTGTAAGGGTGCTATTCGGCCCCGCGATAGATTTTTCGGATTTCTACGACCGCCGCGACTCGGTGCGAACGTACAAAGAGATAGCCGACTTTGCCATGTCTAAGATCGCGGAGCTTGGCGAGCAGGATCGCGCCGAGCATGTGCTCGAAGCGAAGGAAGCATCACTCAATCGGCGCAAAGCGGAAGCCCGACCGTGAGGGAGGGCGTGTCAACGTACGTTGGATTATAGGGTAAGATTAAACGCCCTCCCTCACGGTCGGGCTTCCGCCTCGCTCGCAAATCTAAAATGTCTACATTACCTCTCATCATCGTCAACCCCGCGTCTGCAAACGGCGCGACGGGCGACGCGTGGCCCGGCGCGGCGAGCGACGTGCGGCGACACTTCGGAGCGTTCGAGGTCGCATTCACTAAAAAGGGCGGCGAGGCCGTCGAGATAGCCGAGCGCGAGACGCGCGCGGGCCGCGCTCTCATCATCGCGTGCGGCGGCGACGGCACAATCTCCGAAGTCGCTAACGGCATACTGCGCGCGGGCGCGGACGCAGAACTCGGCGTGCTGCCGAGCGGCACGGGCGGCGACTTCCGTCGCACGCTCAAAATGCCGACGCGCGCGGCGGACGCGGCGCGCACTCTGCGCGAAGGCCGCACGCGCACGCTCGACGCGGGGCGCGTCACGCTCACGAACGAGCGAGGGGAAGAGGAGTCGAGGTTTTTCGTCAACGTCGCATCGTTCGGCATAGGCGGCGAAGTGATACGCCGCGTCAAAGACCGCGCGTCCCTGCCCGCGGGCGCGTCGCGTTTTCTCGGCGGCAAGCTCTCTTTCGCCGCGGCAGCGATGCAGGCCGCGCTGACATTCGAGAAGCCGACCGTGCGCGTCTCAATTGACGGCGGGCGCGAGTCGCGGTTAGCGGTCACGAATTTCTGCGTCGCCAACGCGCGCTACTTCGGCGGCGGCATGAAGATCGCGCCCACGGCGAAGCTCGGCGACGGCCTGTTCGACGTGGTCGCGGTCGGCGACTTGAGCACGCTTACGATACTCACCAACTCCTACCGGCTCTATCTCGGCACGCACCTCGGCATGCAGGACGTTCATCACGCGCTCGCGCGCCGCGTTTGCGCGCGCCCCGTCGCGGACGAAGTCGTGATGCTTGAGCTGGACGGCGAGATTGTCGGAAAGCTTCCGGCGACGTTCGAGATACTGCCCGCCGCACTGCGCGTTCGGTGTCCAAATTGACGAATGAATATTGCTAGGGCAATTTTCAGTTGGGTGTAAGTTAAGTAGGACTCACCGCCGCAGGCGCAGAGAACGCAGAGGGGGCGCAGAGACTTGTGTGCTGCTCAACACCTCTGCGCTTGCTCTGCGTTCTCTGCGCCTCTGCGGTGAACTATCTCTCGCCTTACACCCAACTGAAAATTGCTCTAGACTGCGCTCTTGAAGGCAGAGCCGCCGAGGAAGTTTTCGCGTACGTATTTGACCGTGTCGAATAACGTCTCGGACGTGTCGCGCGGCTTGAAGCCGAGTTCCGATTGCGCCTTCGACGAGTCGAGATACCAGAAGTATTCGGCCATCTCCAGCTCGGAAGGCTCGACGGGCGGCGCGAGTTTCCAGTGGCGGTAGAGCGCGCCTAAACCGCGCGCGCCCGCGAGCGATAGCTTCGATGGAAGCGAGAGGAAAGGGGCGGATACTTTCGTCATGCGCTCAAGACGACCGAAGAACTCGCGGAACGTCCAGTTGGCCGCGCCGAGCAGGTAGCGCTCGCCGTGCGCGCCCGTTTGCATCGCGCTGTAGAAAGCGCGCGCCGCATCGCGCGCGTCAACGAAGCTCAGGCCGCCTTTGGGCACGGTGGGGATTTTGCGCGCGAGGAAATCGAGGACGACTTTGGTCGAGCTGAGACGTTCGTCGCCGGGGCCGAGCAGAAGGCTCGGATTCATTATGACGAGCCGCCGGCCCTTGCCCGAAAAATTTTCGAGCGCGACGCGCTCCTGATAGAGCTTGCTCGCGTAGTAGGGCCAGCGCGAGACGATGTCGAGCGGCGTGGGCCACTCCTCGTCGGGCACGATGTCGCCCTCTTCCGTCACGGCAATCGTGCCGCTCGTCGAGGCCAGCACGATTGACTTAACGCCCGCGCCCCGCGCCGCCTCGCACAACGTGCGCGTGCCCTCTACGTGCAGACGGTACATCTCGTGCGCGTCGTCCGGCTCGCGCGAGACGCGCCCCGCAAGGTGATAAACATCAGCGACGCCCTCGACCGCGCGCGAAACATCTTCAGCCGACGTAATCGAGCCTTTAAACGTCTCGACGCCAAGCTCCGCGAGCCAAGCAGGCTCGGAGGTCGCCAGCACGCGCAAAGGCTTGACGCCCTCCTCGACCAGAAGCCGCACGAGATGCGAGCCGAGAAATCCCGTCCCGCCCGTGACGAGCGTGGCGGGCCGCTTCAACTTTGCGAGCGCGGTCGTCTTCGTCGCGCCCTTCTTCGACTTGGGCGCGGCCTTCTTTGTGGAAACTTTTTTCGTCGTAGCCATGTTCGGAACGCTGAACGCTGAACGCTGAACGCTGAACTGAAAGGCATCTCGCTTTCAGTTCAGCGTTCAGCGTTCAGCGTTCATACTTTCATTCAGTCTCCCGTCGTCGCAAGCTCGCCCTCGCCGTGCGCCTCTTCGTGCGCGTGCCGGCGTTCGGCCTTCCAGCGTTTGCGTAAAGACGTGGCGTCGAAGGCGTGGCGCGTGCCGTCGCGCAGGTTCTCGATCTCGTGGCGGACGAGCGCGGCCACTAAGCGATAGGCTTCGGCGCGCGGCATCCCGCGCGTCAGCTCTTCAAGCTCTTCGATGGGAAGGAAGCGGCCTATGCGCGCGCCGACCTCGCGCCCTTTAAGAAGGGTCGAGCCTTTGGGGAACGCTTCGTATGTGCCCCAGAGATACGCGGGCAAAATTCCCGTGCGCGTGTTGAGCGCGAGATATGCGAAGCCCGACTTGAAGTCGGTTATCTCGCCCGTCATCGAGCGCGTCCCTTCGGGGAAGATGAGCGCAGTGTAGCCGCGCTCAAGAAACGAGCGCGCGTGACGCAGCGACTGGCGCAAAGAACCCGAACGCTCGATGGGGACGACGTTCGTGAAGTTGTTCATGTACGCGCGCTTGTATTTGTTGTCGAAGAAGTAGTCGGCGGCGGCGAGCGCAACCATGTCGCGCCCGTACTCGCCGAGCGCGTACTTGATAAGGCCGGTGTCTAAGTGCGAGGTGTGGTTCGTGGCCGCGATGAAATTCGTGTGCGTCGGAATGTTCGACTGTCCCTCGACGTGCGCGCGCAGTACGGTCTCGTAAAAACGGCGCTGCACAACGTCAATCCCTTTGTTGCCGAGCGTTCGGACGAGCGATGGGACGAAAATCTCCTTGTCCTCGACGCGGCGGTCTTCTTCGGCGCGAGCCTCGGCTGCGCGCTTCGCTGCGGCGGTCTCGCGGCGCTTGACGACCGAGTACAGCTCGCGTATGTCAACGACTTCGTTCAAGGTGTCGGGCGAGAGGATCGTGCCGCCCGCCGCCTCGATGGCCGTCGCAAGCTCAACGAACATGAGGCTGTCGAAGCCTATCTCCGACAGACGCGAGTCGAGCGAAACCAGCGCGCGCGGTCGGCCCGCGACCGAGGCGACGAGGCCGAGAAGCCAGTCGGCGTCGTGGTGCTGCTCGCGCGGCGTGGTCTTCTCTGTGATGCCCGCGCGCTTCGATTCTTCGAGCGACTGAATCATCTTCACGACCTCGCGCCGCTTGACCTTGCGCGTCGCGGTGCGCGGCAATTCCTCGTCGGTGAAGTAGAGCGACTTGACGCGCTTGAAGAAGGGAAGCGCCGAAGAGACTTCGCGGAAGTGGTTCTCTACACGGCGCTGCACCTCTTCGCGCCGGAGGCTTATGTCCGTGTCGTAGTCGGGAACGACGAGACAGGCGACCTTCTCGCCGATGCCGTCGGGAAGGCCGACGACGCCAAGCTCTTTGACGTAGGGCGAGTCTTTGTAAAGCTCTTCGACCTCGTCGGGGTAGACGTTCTTGCCGTTCGTGTCAACGATGATCTCTTTCGAGCGACCGACGAGGTAGAGGTTGCCGCCTTCGTCGAGGCGTCCGAGGTCGCCCGTGTGCAGCCAACGGTTGATGAGCGCGGACTGCGTCGCCCCCTCGTTCTGGTAGTAGCCGAGCATGACGTTCGGGCCGCGCGCGATGACCTCGCCGATGCCGTTGGCGTCCGCGTCCGAGATGCGTATCTCGACGCCGGGCAGAGGCTTTCCGACGCTCGTCGCGTTCAGAGCGTTCTGCGGGCGCGTCACGGTCAGAACGGGCGAGGCTTCCGTCAGGCCGTAGCCTTCCAGAATCGTAAAGCCCAATCCGTGCATGTCGCGCTTGATCTTCTCGTTCAGCGCGGAGCCGCCGCTGATGAGGTAGCGAATGTTGCCGCCCAAACCACGATGGATAGGAAGAAAGACGACCGGGCCGAGA
>DASQLL010000533.1:0-6502 GCA_035630035.1 Pyrinomonadaceae bacterium
CGATGCCCGAATCGCTCAACGGCGGTGAGCCCGCAACCAACGGCGCGGGCGACGTGCAGGTTGTCGAATCAATCGGCGCGGCGGAAACATTCGAGGGCGAGGAGGTGGCGCGCGCGGAAGAGTTCGGCGAAGACGCGGAGCATGTAGAGCAGCCCGGCGATGCGTTCGACGAGATTGATTTCGGGCGCGAGTTTCAGGACTATCTCGACCCCGGCTACAAGACGCAGGAGTTCGAGTACAAGGAGGACGCGCCGACCTTCGAGCAGTTCCTGACGCGCGCCGAGTCGCTCTCCGAGCATCTGAACTGGCAGCTCCACATGTCGAGCGCGGGCGAAGAGCTTCTGGCCGTGGCCGAGTGCGTCATCGGCAATCTCGACGGCGACGGCAGGCTGGGCGCGTCCAACGAAGAGATCGCCGCGCTCGGCGACTGGCCTACGGAGCTTGTAGAAGAGGCACGCCAAACCGTCCTTCGTCTCGACCCGACGGGCTGCGGCGCGCGCGACGCGCGCGAGTGTCTGCTCGTGCAGCTCGACGTTCTCGGAGGCGACGGTTGCCCGCACGGCGCGGAGAAATGTCTCGCCGCGCGGCTCATCGGCGAACACCCGCTCGACTCGCTACAGACGCACAAGTTGCCGAACCTCGCCAAGCAGCTCGGCGTTGACGTGGCCGACCTCGTCAAAGAGCTTCAACACATACGCACGCTCGACCCTTACCCCGGTCGCCGCTACTCTTCGGACGAGCCTGTGCTGATCGTGCCCGAAGTCTTCATCGAGAAGATCGAGGGCGAGTACGAGATTTACTTCGCCGACGACGGCGGGCCGCGCCTGCGAATCAGCCAGAGCTACCAGCAGATGCTCGGCAAGCAGGAGACGACGAAGGAGACGCGCGACTTCATCAAGGACAAGATGCGCTCGGCAGTTGATCTTCTACGCAACATCGAGCACCGCAGGCAGACCATCTACCGCGTCGTCGAGTGCATCGTCCGGCGGCAGAGCGAATTTTTGGACAAGGGCGTGCAGTTCATAAAGCCGATGATGCTCAAGGACGTTGCCGAAGAGACGGGGATGCACCTTTCGACCATCTCGCGCGTCGTCAACCGCAAGTGGGCGCACACGCCGCAGGGCGTCATCGAGTTGCGACGCTTCTTCACGGAGGGCATGCTGAACGAGGAGGGCGAGGAGGTCTCGACACGCATCATCAAGCTCCGCATCAAGAAGCTCATCGAGGAAGAGGACTCGCACAACCCCATCACGGACGATCAGGTCGTCAAGATTTTAATCAAGGAAGGCATCAAGCTGTCGCGAAGAACCGTCGCCAAGTACCGCGACCAGATGCAGATTCCCGGCTCGCGCGAGCGCAAGGCGGTCGTGTGAGCGGGTGTTGGGCGCTGGGTTTTGGGTTCTAGGCAATTCGTTTTAACCAGAACCCAAAACCCAGCGCCCAACACCCCGACAAGTTTCGTAGTAAACAATCCAGCTCAGTCGGCGCGGTCGGGTGCGCTCTAAAGCTTCCCCCGCCCGCCTCCGTCTCCGCTGCCGGCGGAAAGGTAGTCTATGAACTTTGAGTACACGGGGCGTCACGTCGTCGTAACGCCTGCGATTCGCACGCACGTCGAGGAGCATTTCGGAAAAATCGAGCACCTTTTCCCGAACTCCACGACGGCTCGCGCGCACGTCATCATTGATGTCATCAAGAACCGCCACAACGCGGAAATACTCCTGCACTGGCGCGACCACACGCTGACCGCGAAGGACACGAACGCGGACATGTATCAGGCGCTGACGCGCTGCATTGATAAAATCGAGAAGCAGGCCGTCAAGCTCAAGAAGAAGATCATCGAGCGCAAGCAGAGCGCGACGCCTCTGTCCGCGCTCGCGCCCGAACCCGCGCCCGCCGACGCGCGCGCCGCCGAAGCCGAGAGGTCGGCTCGCCTGCCGCGCATCATCGCCGCGCGCCGCTACACCGTGAAGCCTATGACGCCCGAAGAGGCAGCGATGACGCTCGCCGAGGACTCGAACCAGTTCGTCGTCTTCCGCGACTCAGACACCTCGCGCCTGAGCGTCCTCTATAGACGCAAGGACGGTAACTTCGGACTGATACAACCTTGAGCGCGGGCCGCAAACGCGAGCGTGAGCGAGCGTGACTTCATCACCTATGACACGCTCGCTCACGCTCGCGTTTGCGGCCCGCCCCTTCACACGCCGCGCACCTTTTCGCGCCCGATGCAAACGACTCCCCAAAACACCGGCGACAGCCCTTCGATAACCGTCGGCGCGTTCGTCGCGGGCGCACCCGCGACCTTGCAGCTTAGCTTCCTCGCAGGGGCGCGCGGCGCGGAGTCGCGCTCGCTCAACACGCCACGCATACAGAAGCTCGGCCTCGCGCTCGCTGGCTTCACGCACTACATGCACGAGGGCCGCGTGCAGATAGTCGGGCAGAGCGAGCTGCAATTCCTCGGCCAGCTATCGCCCGTAAACCGGCGCGAGGCCATCACAAACCTTGAGCTTGATAAAATCTCCTGCGTCCTCGTCACGAAAAATCTCGTGCCGCCCGCCGAGCTTTTAGAAGCCGCCGAAGTGTTCGCGCTCCCGCTCATACAGACGCCGCTCGTCAGCTCCGTCGCCATCACGGCGATCACGGAGTATCTGGAGGACGCGCTCGCGCCGCGCGAGGTTCGCCACGGCGTCCTGCTCGACATGTACGGCCTCGGCGTTTTAGTCGAGGGCAAGTCCGGCGTGGGAAAGTCCGAGTGCGCGCTCGACCTGATTATGCGAGGCCACCAGCTCGTCGCGGACGACATCGTCGAAGTCCGCAGAACTCGTCCGGGTCAACTCGTCGGCAGCACGCCCGACCTCCTGCGCGAGCACATAGAGATTCGGGGCTTAGGCATCCTCAACATACGCGAGCTGTTCGGCGTGTCCGCCGTGGGCGGGCCGAAACAGATTGACCTCGACATCATGCTCCAGCGTTGGGAAGAGGCGACCGAGGTCGAGCGTCTGGGCCTCGACGCGCGAACGGTCGAAGTCCTCGGCGTCGCCGTGCCGCACTACGTTCTGCCCGTGAGTCCGGGGCGAAACCTCGCGACGCTCGTCGAGACCGCGGTGCGCGTTCACCTCCTGCGCCTTCGCGGTTACAATGCCGCGCGGAGGCTCGTCGCGCGACATGAAGAGCTGCTCAACGTAGAAGGAAAGAAAATTTCCGGCGGCGCGGCGTCGGGGCGGGAAGGTGACGGCGAGGCTGCGGATGGCCGATAAAAAACAGTCGGAGAAAATGCAGGCCGACGCCGCGAGCGAGCCTGACGTTGTTATCATCACTGGCCTGAGCGGGTCGGGGATGTCCTCGGCCACGAACGCCTTTGAAGACCTCGGCTACTTCTGCGTTGACAATCTTCCGCTTACGCTTCTGCCGACCTTCGCGCGGCTCGTCCGCCCCGACGACCGCAACCGCCCTCACATCGAGCGTGCCGCGCTCGTCATCAACATACGCGAGGGCCACTTCCTTCGCGAGTTCCCGAAACGACTCAAGGAGCTTCGAGCTTCGGGGCTGCGCGTCTTCGTACTCTTCTTCGAGACTTCGGACGACGTGCTGGTGCGCCGCTTCAGCGAGACGCGCCGCCCGCACCCCGCGGAAGAGGGCGACGGCCTGCTCGACTCCATCCGCAAGGAGCGCGCCGCGATGGCCGACATACGCGCGCTCGCCGATCAGGTGATTGACACTTCCGCCCACACGGTTCACACATTGCGCCGCCTTCTCATCGAGCGTTTCAAGCCCGACGCGGCGAGCGCGCCGATGCGCGTGCAGGTCTACAGTTTCGGCTACAAGCACGGAAGCCCGCACGACGTTGACCTCCTGTTCGACGTGCGGCACTTGCCGAACCCGCACTTCATCGCGGAGCTTCGCGACCTTTCGGGCCACGATCCGCGCGTCGTTCGTTACCTGAACGCGAGCGATGAAGTTAAAGAAACCGTCAGGCGATTCACGGAGCTGATTGACTATCTCCTTCCGCTCTACAAGCGCGAGGGGAAGTCTTACGTGACCATCGGCATCGGCTGCACGGGAGGCCGTCACCGCTCCGTGATGGTCGCCAACACAATCGCGCGCCACCTTCGCGCCGCGGGCTTTGAAGCGGCGGCGGTGCATCGCGACGTGAGGAAGACTAAGAAACAGAAGGCAGTAGGCAGTAGGCAGCAAAACTGAGAAGTTGATAGCCCAATGTATAACTCGTTTTCACTGGTTTCAGAGCCTGCGAAGCAGGCGTCCAGAGTAAAGCCCAGCGTGGAGCGCAGCGTAACGCTGGGTTTGTATGCAACACAATTTCCAAGCCCGCGAAGGCGGGCGACAGCGCACACGTCTGTCGCTCACTTCGTGAGCTTGATCTTCTTTTTACGGTACTGACCCAGCGTTCGCCTACGGCTTCACGCTGGGCTTTACGCTGTCGCTTGCTCCGCAAGCTGAAAGAATAGTCGCACATTAGGTGAGGATGAATGGCTGATAAAACCAGAGACGAGGCGGCGAGGCGCGTGGCCGGCGTCATCGTGTCGCACGGGCAGGTGGCGAACGAGCTTCTGTCGGCGGCGGAGACGATCATCGGCCACGTCAGGCACATCACAGCCGTCTCCATCGGTTGGCACGACGACCCGGAAGCCGCGAACAACGAAGTCGGGCGCGCAATCGAGCGCGTCTCGGAAGGGCGCGGCGTGCTTCTGATGACGGACATGTTCGGCGGCACGCCGACCAACATCGCCTCGATGTTTCTTAGCGCGGGAGAAGTGGAAGTGGTGACGGGCGTCAACTTGCCGATGGTCATCAAGCTCGCCAACCAGCACGGAGGCGAGTCGCTCGAAGAGATTGCGCGGCTCGTGCGCGATCAGGGGCGCGAGGGAATCTATCTCGCGGGCGAGCTTCTTTCGGGAGGGGGGCGCAAGAGCTGAAGTGGTCGAGCGAAGCGTCGTCGTCGTCAACCGTCTGGGCCTTCACGCACGCGCCGCCGCGCGTCTCGTACGCACGGCAAGCGCGTTCCAGAGTGCTATCAGGCTTGAGCGCGCAGACAGAAGCGCGTCGGCGGACGCGAAATCAATTTTGAGCGTGCTGATGCTCGCCGCCGCGCGCGGCACGGAGCTTCGGGTCTCAGCGCAGGGGCCGGACGAAGCGGACGCGCTCGACGCCGTCTGCGCGCTCATCGCGGGCGGCCTCGGAGAAGAGGAAGAGTGAGCAGGAAGCGGGACAGACGAGAGAAGCGCTGGCAGGGCATAGCCGTCTCGGACGGCGTGGCCGCGGGCCGCGTGCTGCGAATCCACAGCGGAGGCCGGCACAGCATCTATCGCGTCGTTCTCAACGCGGGCGAAGTAGAGCGCGAAGTCCGGCGTTACCGTGCCGCCGTGCGCCTTTCGCGCCGCCAGCTCCTCGCGCTCAAGAAGCGCGCCGTTCGCGCCCTCGGCGACGATCATGCTTACATCTTCGACGCGCATCTTTTGATGCTCGAAGACCGGAAGCTCAACGAGGAAGTCGAGGCGGTCATCCGCGACGAGGTCGTGTGCAGCGAGTGGGCCGTCAAAGTCGTCACCGACCGCCTGCTCGCGGTCTACGAAGAGATCAAGGACGATTACCTTCGCGAGCGAAGCTCGGACATCGAAGACGTGACGCGCCGTCTGCTCGTCGCTTTGAGCGGCGAGAGCATGCGCGGGCGGCATCTTACGGAAGACGCAATCGTCGTCGCGGAGGAGTTGATGCCTTCGACGATTGCGGAGTTCGACTTCACGCATATCAAGGCCATTGCCACGGACGTTGGAGGTTGGACTTCGCACACGGCCATCATCGCGCGCGGCCTCGGCATCCCCGCGGTCGTCGGCCTGCGCGACTTCTATCGGGCCGCGCGCACGGGCGACAGGGCCGTCGTTGACGCTCGCGCAGGCGAAGTCGCCCTTCATCCTTCGCCCGTCAACTTCGAGCTTTTCAAAATCGAAGGACGGCACAAAGGCGTCGCGTCAACGCGCGCCGTGTTGACGGAAGAGTTGCACGGGCCGCTTCACACGCTCGACGGCGTCGAGGTGATCCTGCGTGCGAATGTCGAGCTGCCGGTCGAGTACGAATGGGTGAGCCGCTTCGGGGCGCGGGGCATCGGCCTCTTCCGCTCGGAGTTTCTTCTCTCGCATCGCGGCACGATGCCGAATGAGGACGAGCAGTGCGCCGCTTACGAGAAGCTCGCGAGCATAGCGGGCGACGACGGCGTAACTGTTAGGCTCTTCGATCTGGGCGGCGACAAGTTGACGCCCTCGCGCGCCGACGGTGGTGAGGAGCGGAACCCCGCGCTCGGCCTTCGCGCGATACGATTCTGCCTCCAGCGTGAAGACGTTCTGCGGACGCAGGCCCGCGCCGTTCTAAGAACCGCCGCGCGTGGGCGCATAGACCTCGTGCTGCCGATGATCTCGGACATCACGGACGTGCGCCGCGCTCGAAAGATAATCGAGGAGGAGAGCGACAACCTGAAGAAAGAGGGAATCGC
>DASQLL010000534.1:0-2555 GCA_035630035.1 Pyrinomonadaceae bacterium
GCACGAAGAAGGTCATCGGCATCAACGCGCTCGGCGTCGCGCCGACGGGTGCGACCGCAGCGTTCTACAAGTCGAAGAACATGAAGTACCCGCCGGAGTACGGGCCGCTCGCAGCCGTCACGCCGGGAACGCCGGGCGGCCTGCTCACGATGCTCGCAGAGTACGGCAAGCTCAGTCTCAAGGATGTTCTCGACCCTTCGATACAGTTGGCCGACGGCTTTCCTATCGAGGCGCAGCTCGCGAACACAATCGAGCGCGAGAAGCGGCGCATAAAAGATTGGCGCTACTCGCGCGAGGTGATGCTTCCGCACGCGGGGCAGAGGAGAGAAGCGCCGGAGCCGGGCGAGATTTTCAAGCAGGCCGACCTCGCCGCGACGCTCCGCAAACTGGTCGAAGCGGAGCAAGCCGCGCTCGCCGCGGGCAAGAATCGGAAGGACGCGATCTACGCCGCACACGACCGCTTCTACAAGGGCGACATCGCGCGCGAGATTGCGCGCGGCACGCAGGAAGAGGGCGGGCTTATCACGACGGACGATCTTGCAAAGTGGAAGGTAAAGATAGAGGAGCCTGTCAGCACGAATTACAAGGGCGTCGAGGTCTACAAACTCACGCACTGGACGCAGGGGCCTGCGATGCTTCAGGCGCTCAACATCCTTGAGAACTTCGACCTCAAGGCGATGGGCTTCAACAGCGCGCGCTACGTACACGCCGTCTATCAGACGATGAACCTCGCCTTTGCAGACCGCGACTTCTACTACGGCGACCCTGACTTCGCGCCCGAAGAGCCTATACGCGGCCTCTTGTCGAAAGAGTACGCGAAGCAGCGCGCCGCGCAGATCAAGTGGGATCGCAACGACGCGACAGCCGCGCCCGGCGACCCGTACCCGTTTCAAGGCCAGCAGGCCAACCCGTACCGTGAGCTTCTAGATAAGTGGAACGCGAAGCCGCCGCCCGCCCCCGGCACGCCGCCGCCCGCGACTCAGGACACGGTTCGCCCGCCATCTTTGAGCATGACGCTTCAAACTCCGAACTTGAATGTCGCGACTCAGTCGTCGGACGAAGATTTCCGACGCGCGTTCTACGCGGGCACGACTTCGGTCGAAGCGGCGGACGAGGAGGGCTGGGTCGTGTCAATCACGCCGAGCGGCGGCTGGGTTCCGGCGGTCATCGCGGGTAGCACAGGCGTGGGCCTGAGCCAGCGCGCGCAGAGCTTCGTGACCGATGCGTCGGAAGGCCCCTTCAACGTCACCGAGCCGGGCAAGCGCCCGCGCGTTACGCTCACGCCCACGCTCGCGCTCAAAGACGGCAAGCCGTATCTAGCCTTCGCCGTTCAGGGCGGCGACAGTCAGGATCAGAACCTCTTGCAGTTCTTCTTGAACGTCGTCGAGTTCGGCATGACGGTGCAGGAGGCCGTCGAGGCTCCGAACATCAACAGCTTCCAGATGCGTAGCTCGTTCGGCGCGCACGAGACGCGCCCCGGTCGCATCCTGCTCTCGGATGCGACGCCGCCGTGGGTGCGAACGGAGCTTCGCAGGATGGGCTACGATCTGACTTACGAGGAGCGAACCTCCGGCCCGATTACTGCGATCCTCTTCGACCGCGCGCACGGGACGATGTGGGGCGGCGCAAGCAATCACGGCGAAGACTACGGCATCGCGTGGTAGCCGCCGCGAGTTTAGAGTAAATTTTCAGTTGAGCGCATTGAGAATAAGACTCACCGCAGAGGCGCAGAGAGCGCAGAGGGAGCGCAGAGACATTGAGTGATGCTCAACGCCTCTGCGCTCCCTCTGCGTCCTCCGCGTCTCTGCGGTGAACTGCCTCTCGCACGACATTCAAGCGAAAAGCGATATAGTGTGGACGAGTAATGCAATCACTCGACGAACTACTGGAAGAGTGCGGACGCCTGCACGGCCACATGTGCGCGGGGCAACTTCTCGGCGCGCGCATGGCCGTGCTCGGCTGCCGCCTCGTCGGCATCGAAGACCCGCGCGGCGCGGATCGCAAGAAGCTGATCGTGTGGGTCGAGATTGATCGCTGCATGACCGACGCCGTGAGCGCCGTGACGGGCGCGCGGCTCGGCAAGCGAAGTTTGAAATACCTCGACTATGGAAAAGTCGCCGCAACTTTTCTCAACACGGAGACGGGCGAGGCCGTGCGCCTCGTCGCGCTCGAAGAATCGCGCGCCCTTGCCGACGCGCGCCACCCCGAAATCGAGAGCAAGAAGGAGCGGCAGTTTCTCGCCTACCGCGAGGCCGCGGACGAAGAGCTGTTCAAGGTCGAGCGCGTCCGCGTCGCATACGGCGAGCTGGACGTGCCCGGTCGTCCGCGCTCGCGCGTCACGTGCGCGCGCTGCGGCGAAGGCGTCAACGACGGTCGAGAGACGAAGGGCGGCGACGGCCTCGTCCTCTGCCGCCCGTGCGCGTCGGGCGGGTACTATCAGAGACTTTGAATCATTCACACGCTGCCGATTCTGATTTAAGTAACTGATGTTACGCGACAGTCTGGACGCGCCCACACAGCGAGTCCGCGAAGCGGACGGGCAGAATAAAGCCCCG
>DASQLL010000535.1:0-6759 GCA_035630035.1 Pyrinomonadaceae bacterium
TCGTGTGCGCGTCTTTGATTCGACAGAGCGCAACGAGCGAGAGATGCTGCCCGTGCTGCACAAGATGCGCGAGACGGCGCGCGCGGCGGGCGGGTCGCTCGCCGTCGAGCGCGCGCCGGTCGGGTTAAGGCGCGAATTCGATGCGTGGGGTTTGACGGACTCGGCCTCGTTTCTGATGCGACGCGTTAAGGCGCAACTCGATCCGTCTGATGCGTTCTCGCCCGGTCGTTTTCATCTTGATGCCGAGTAACAGTACCGCGAGACGGTGCGCGCCGCTTCGGGAAGAAAAATTAACATGGATGGACAGGATGGGCAGGATGGAAAAAGCATTTCTCTTATCCTGTTAATCCTGTCTATCCATGTTAATTTCTCCTGTGTAACGTACAACCCGCTCGCTACCGCTCGCGGCTCTGATCGGTTCACTCCATATTGAATTGTTCTATGTCTGAAAGCTCAACACAACTCGCGTGCGCGCTGGCCGCGGAGGAGAGGAAGCTTCTCGCGTGCGTACACTGCGGCCTGTGCCTCGAAGCGTGCCCGACATACGTCCACACGGGGGATGAGAACGACGGCCCGCGCGGTCGCATCTACCTGATGCGCGCGGTCGAAGAGGGGCGTCTCGGCGTCGAGTCGCGCACGTTCGCGCGCCACATTGACCGCTGCCTCGGCTGCCGCGCGTGCGAGAGCGTGTGCCCCGCCGGAGTCGAGTACGGGCAGCTCCTTGAGGCTGCGCGCGCGGACATCGCGGACGCCGGACAGAAAAGAGGTTGGACATCGCGCGCGCTCCGCTTCGTCCTGCGGCACGTGTGGCTGCATCCCGCGCGCCTTCGCTTCGCCTTTCGGCTCGCGCGCGTTTTTCGTGACTCACGTCTGCCGCGACTTATGCTCCGAGCGAAGTTGACGAGGCTGCTTCCTGCGCGATTCGGGTTCGCGCTCGCGCTGCTCGACAGCTCCTCGCCCGCAACTCTTAGCGCGAAGGTCGAGCGCGACACACGCGGCCCGGAAGTTGAGAATGCGAATCCGGCGCGCGTCAGTTCGGAGCCGGCGAAAGTCACTCTGTTCGAGGGCTGCGTGACGGAAGGGCTGTTCGCGCGCGTCAACCGCGCGACTGTGCGCGTGCTGGAAGCGAACGGCTGCTGCGTGAGCGCGCCGCGCGGGCAAGTCTGTTGCGGCGCGCTGCACGCGCACGCGGGCGACATTGAAGGCGCGCGTAAGCTTGCGCGTCAAAACGTCGCTGCTTTCGAGGGTGCGGGCGACGCGTCGGTCGTAACCAACGCGGGCGGCTGCGGCGCGATGCTCGTCTCTTACGCACACCTGCTCGCGCATGATGACGCTTTCGCGGAGAGGGCGCGCGCGTTTAGCTCTCGCGTGCGCGACGTGAGCCAGCAGCTCGCCGCGTTGGACGTTCGAGAGGGCGCGCGTATGGACGAACAGACGGCAACATACGACGCCTCGTGTCATCTGCTGCACGGACAGAGGGCGCAAGTCGAGCCTCTGCGTATGCTCGGCGCGATTCCGGGCCTGCGGCTCGTGCCGCTCGAAGGTAGCGACGTGTGCTGCGGCGGCGCGGGCGTGTACAACCTGCTTGAGGCAGAGCTGTCCTCGCGCGTGCTGGACGAAAAACTCGCACGCGTTCGCGACGCAGGCGCGCAGATTCTCGCCACGGGCAATCCCGGTTGTCACATGCAGATCGGCGCGGGCGCGAGCCTCGGCGGGATTCCTCTGCGCGTCGTGCATCCTGTAGAATTGCTCGACGAGTCATATCGCCGCGCGGGCTTTTACGGAGTCGCGGACGACTCCGCGTGACGCGCTTCTCCTTCAGTTTTCCCGATGAGCAAGTTACTTCCGTTATCAATTCTCTTCTGCGTCCTCGCAGCCTCCGCCGCGACGGCGCAAACGTCCGACGCGCTGGGTCAGGCCGAGCGTGCTCGCGCGCTTTACGAGACGGCGCAGAGGCATGAGGGCGCGGGCGATTGGCGTGCGGCGGAGGGCGTGTGGGATGAGGTCGTCCGTGTCGCGCCGGAAGATGCGCGCGCGTGGGTGAATCTGGGCGTGGCGCGCAATCGGCAGGGCAGGACGGAGCAGGCCATCGAGGCTTGGAATCGCGCGCTCCTCATTGACTCGAAACTCGCGGGCGCGCACTTCAACATCGGGCTTGCGCTCGTGCGAAAGGGCGAGCCGCTCGCGGCCATCGCGCCACTTCGTCGCGCGCTTGAACTTGAGCCGGAGAACGAAGCCGCGCGCCGCTCGCTGGCGGTGGCGCTCGTCGGCGCGGAGCGTTTTCAGGAGGCGAGCCGCGAGATTGCGCGGCTTCTCGCACGCGCCCCGCGCGACGCCGCTCTGCTTGAGCTGGCCGCACAGTCGTTCATGCGACAGATGCGTTACGCCGAAGCGGCCACGGTCTTGCGAAGGCGACTCGACTTAGATGGCGAGACGAGCCACTTCTGGGCGATGTACGGGGATGCGCTTGACGGCGCGAGCCGCACGCCCGAAGCCGCCGAAGCATACGAGCGCGCAGTCCGGCTCGCGCCCGACTCCACGCGGACGCGCTACGGCCTCGGCTACCTCTACTGGAAGCTCTACCGCTACGACGAAGCCGAGCGCGAGCTAAAGGAAGTCTTGCTGCGCGACCCCGCGGACGCGCGCGCGGCCTTCACGCTCGGCGACCTGTATCTGACGAAAGGCGACGCCGCGCGCTCTCTGCCGCTGCTGGAACAGGCCGCGCGCGCCTACCCCAAAGAGTTCGACACGCGCTTTGCACTCGGTCGCGCGCTCATGTTGACAGGCGAGCGCGAGCGCGCCGTCGCGGAGTTGCGCGCCGCGGTTGAGCTGGATGACAAGATTGCCGACGGACACTACCAACTCGGTCGCGCGCTCGTGCAAACCGGGCAGAAGGAGGAAGGCAGACGCGAGATGGAACGCGCGCGCGAGCTGCACGACGCGAAGCGCGCGGCGGAGGCGAAGCGTTCGCAGGCGAAACCTGAATGACGCGAGTTAGATCGCTCTTGGGTTGAGCATAAGGTAGGTCGGGTTCACCGCCGCAGGCGCAGAGAGCGCAGAGGGGGCGCAGAGGTTTGAATATTCTCTGCGCCCCCTCTGCGCTCTCTGCGCCTGCGGCGGTGAGTTATTCTTGCTTACTCTGAATTGACTTCGTCGAACGCCACTCTCCCGCCGACGAGCGTCAGACGCACGCGACCTTCGCGGTCGAGCGCCGTGAGGTCGGCGCGCTTACCTTCCTCGATTGAGCCGCAAGTCCCGTCCAGCCCCAGCAGTCGAGCGGGGTTGAGCGATGCCATGCGCGCGATGTCCGTCTCGCTTATGCCGAGGGCCGCGACGGTACGGACGGCGTCGCGCATCGTGATGACCGAGCCGGCAATACTTCCGCGCTCGTTGCTCGTGCGGCCCGCCTTGACGCTGATGGTCTCGCCCCAAACGTTGTACTCGCCGCCGCCGAGGCCCGCGGGCGCGACCGCGTCGCTGATGAGCGAGACTCTCTCAGCCCCTTTGCAGCGCAGGACGAGACGGAGCATGAGTGGGTCGCTGTGGACGCCGTCGGCGATGAGGTCAACCGTCACGTCGTCTCGCAGAAGTCCCCAGCCGACGGGGCCGGGGGCGCGTTGGTGCGGCGGCGGCATGGCGTTGAGGAAGTGCGTCATGTGGCGCGCGCCGGCTTCGCGCGCCTGCTCCAACGTCTCGATTGTGGCGCGCGTGTGGCCGACGCTCGCGACCCAGCCGCGGCGCGTTAGCTCGCGTACGAGATCAATGCCGCCCTCGACCTCCGGCGCGAGCGTGATCAAATGCGCCGCGCCGGCGATGTCGAGGACTGGCAACGCGTCCAAATCCGACGCGTCGCGGAAGGCGCGGAAGAAGGCCGTACGTAGCGCGCCGCACTGCCGCTCGTTGACGAACGGCCCTTCGTAGTGAAGGCCGACGGCGCGCGCCGCCGGGGGCCGCTCGTCCTGCGCGCGCATCAACTGCGTGATTGATTCGACGGCGCGGCGGTAATCTTCCAACGGCGCGGGCACGAGCGTCGGCAGCCACGCCGTCACGCCGCTTTTAGCGAGGAAGCGCGCGACGCGACGGAGGTCGTCCGCCGTCGCCTCCATCGCGTCAACGCCGACCGCGCCGTGTATGTGCACGTCTATGAAGCCCGGCATGAGCGTCAGCCCGCTCAGGTCGAGCGTCCGGCCCGCGCCCGAAGGGACTTCATCGCCGCGCGCCGCGATCCTCTCGATGCGCCCGCCGCGGACGAGCAGGTCGGCCTCGGCCACGCGCCCCGGCAAAACGACGCGCGCGCCGCGAAGCGACAGAGAGTCGTTTGAATTGTTCATGACGCCATTTACAAAAAACGAAGACGCTCTAGCCAAGACTTTAACGCGCGCGTGCCCGCCCGTCCTGACGTCAAGACGGGCGGGCACGCGGAAAGCGGGGTCGCAGGCCCCTTAGAAGTATATCTTCGCGGCGAACTGGAACTCGCGCGGCAGGCGCGTTGACCCTGTCACCTGCCCGAACCCCGCGTTTCCATGCGTCACGTTGATGCCGAGGAACTGCGTGTGGTTGAAAACGTTGAAGCTCTCGGCGCGTAGCTGAATGTAGACGTCGCGGTCGGCGTTAAGGTAGATGTTCTTGACCGCCGAGAGGTTCGTCTGGTTGCGCGCAGGCTCGCGCGCGAAGGCCCGCGGCGCGTTGCCGAATGAGCCGAGCGGCTGAAGCACGAAGGCGTTCGGGTCGAAGGCGAAGGGCAGCCCCGTGATCGGGTCTACCGTCCCGGCCAGCCCGCCGTTCGGGTCGCTTGCGAGGTTCGGGTAGAGACCGCGCTGCCCGCTCGCCTGCCCCGTCGCGTTCAGGACGACGCGCGGTATCGGGCGACCGGACTCCAAGTTGGTGATGCCCGAAATCTGCCACCCGCCGAGCGCCGTCCGCAGGAATCCGTTCTTGCTCTTCTTAAAGAACGGAAGCTCGTAGACGTAGCTGGCGGAGAAGATGTGCGGGCGCGAGGTACGGGCCTCGGCGTACTCGGCATCCTTCGCCAGAGGGTTCTGCGGGATGTCTACGGCGTCGCGGTCGTTGGTCGCGTTCGTCAGGTTCTTGCTGAACGTGTAGGAGAGCGTCAGCGACGCGCCCGTCGCGAAGCGGTAGGCGAACGACGAGAGCAGCCCGTGGTAGCGCGACTTGCCGCTGGACTCAAGCCAACCCGACGAGGAGATGTTGCTGAATCCCCTGAACGGGCGCACGGAGTTGATCGCGCCCGACCCGACGCGGACGACGTCGGCGGGCTGCGGGATGTTGAGGTTGATCGGGCGAATCAGATGATCGCCCTTCGTGCCGACGTAGCTGAGATCAATGAGCGCGTTGCGGAACAGCTCGTGCTGCACGCCGAGCGACCACTGCTGAACTTCCGGCGTGATTAAGTTGGGGTCGGTGTTCTGGACGAGGCTTCGCGCGCCGAAGGTGGTGGGCGTCAAGCCCGTCGTCGGGTTAGCCAGCGTGACGACGCCGGAGGCAGAGGACGTGAAGGTCTCGACCCTGTTGAAAGGCGGCGTGAAGAAGGCGGAGTTCTCGAAGCCGCCGACGAGCGGCTGGTCGTAGTAGAAGCCGTAGCCCATGCGGACAATCGTCTTGCCCTTCGAGAACGGGTCCCAAGCGAGGCCGACGCGCGGGCTGAAGTTGTTCTTGTCGGGCCTCGCGATGTACTCGCCGAAGGGCGAGTTGACCCCGGCGATGATGATGCCGTTCAGCTCGCGGACGGGGTCGCGCACGAAGAGCGAGCAAGCGGCGTTGGCGCAGACCGGCGCGAGCGCCGGGTTGTAGGCGCGCGGGTCGAACGTGGCGAGCAGGTTGTTGTCGTCCTTGACGGGCTGGAAATACTGGTAGCGCACGCCCAGGTCGAACGTCAGGTTGCGCCTGAATTTCCACGTGTCCTGCACGAAAAACTCGCGCCTCCCGAAGCGGAGGTGAACGGTCGGATCAATCTGCGCCTCGCTGTACGTGTTCCCGCGCCCGAGGAGGAAGTCCGCCAGCGAGTTGCCGACGAGCGTCGAAGCGGCGAACGCGCCGCGCGTCTGGTTCCCCGTGAAGCCGAAGGTGCCTTGGCTGTTGGCGTTCGCGTTCTCGTTCTTGCTCTCGAACGAGATTTCGCCGCCGAACTTGATGAGGTGATTGCCGCGCGTCCAAGTCACGGTGTCGCGGATGACATTATTCTTGTAGGCGATCCTGAAACCTTGTATCCCGCCGATGCTCGATAAGCCGGAGATGTCTATCCTCGGGATGACGTTTTCGTTGTTCTCGGGGAATGCCTCGCCGATGCTGGAGGCCCCGGGGTAGTCCGAGCGCCGGCCCCGCCCGGTCAGCCGCGACCCGATGAAGTTCGACGAGAAGTTGTACGTCGCCTCGTTGACGACGTTCGGCGACAGCACGCTCGTCAGCGAGAGGACGAAGGTCTGCCCCGGCGTCCGCGTCACGGTCGTCGAGACGTTCGGCAGCACGATGTTGTTGAAGAGGCCGGAGGACTCCTCCGTCTCGTTCAGGTCGTGCGTGTAGCGACCGAGGAGGCGGTAGTTGTCGTTGAAGTTGTGGTCAACGCGGATGGTTTCCTGCCGCGTGTTGCGGAAGTTGGCCGGCGAAAAGGTGAAGCCGCGCGCGCCGGTGTTCGGCAGCGGGTAGGCTCCCAGCAGCGCTACGGCGCGGGGGTCGAAATCGCTCTGCGGGATGACGTTGCCGGCGTAGGCGCGGTTGTCCGTGTGACGGAATATCTGGCCG
>DASQLL010000536.1:0-7706 GCA_035630035.1 Pyrinomonadaceae bacterium
TCCCCGTCCCCCCGTCTCCCTTTCTCCCCGTCCCCCCGTCTCTTCATCATCTCACCTCGAAGATCGGTATTTCAGAGAGACGCCAGCCGGAAGGTGTGCGCGTGAAGACGAGCACAGCCGGGCCTGACTGATCCTTTCCGAGCGTTCGCGCCGTGAGCGTCACGTCGGCTGCGAAGCGGTTAGGGTTGAGCTGTTCGGTTCTGACGACGCGCGTCTGCCAGACTTCGGGCTGCGTGCTGATGATGCCGTTCAAGAAGCCGGACAGCTCGCCCGTCACGAGCAGCGCTTCAATCTCCGCCTTGCGGCCCGCGCGTATTGCGGCGTCGAGATTCGCCGCGGCGGTCTTTATCTGCTCGTCAATCGCCGGCTGCGCGCCCGCGGCGGCCTCCGCCCTGATGCGCGCGGTTCGCGCCGCGAAAGTCGAGGCGTACTCCGCGTCCGTTTTCACAGCGGCGTCGAAGAATTTAATCGCGTCGGCGGGGCGGCTGCGCCTGAGCGCGATCTCGCCCATACCTATGTTCGACCACGCGAGCGTCGCGGGCGCGGGGAGCGTTGATTCCTGCGCGGCGCGAAACTCACGCTCCGCATCGTCGAGCTTGCCCTGTTCGAGCAGAGCGCGCGCAAGCACGATGCGCGCATCTTCATTCGCGGGCGAGCGCGCGAGGATTTCGCGTGCGAGCGTTTCGGCCTTCGCGGGAGCTTGAACGAGCTGAACTCTGGCCTGCTCGATTGACTCGACCATGCCGGGCGCTTGCGGGACAGCATCGTTCGCATAGTCGAGCTGCGGATAAAGTTTGTCCGGGTCAACTTCGACGCGGACGATTTTTGCATTCGTTTTGAATTGCACCTCGCCGAAATCCTTCGCAGGGATGCGGGCGGTCGCGCTGACGGCTTCGCCCCTTTCGGTGACGGCGCGCACGGCAACCTCAACGTCGAACGAGCCTGTGTTTCGCAAGGTCGAGACCCACGCGCCCGCGCGTTGCTGCGGGAGGCCGACCATCAAGTCCGTGTCGGTCGGCAGGTCGAGCAGCGACGACATGAGAAGACTCACGCTGTCGCCCCCGGCCTCTGCCACGCGCGCGCGAATGGAAGCGAGCGTGACGGGCCTCGCGCCGCCGGCAAGCTCTGCGCGCAGAACTCCCGCGAACGCTTCGCGCCCGACCGCGCTCGACAGGATGCGCCACGCGAGCGCGCCCTTGTTCGTTGCGGCGTTGAAGTAGGTGTCGAAGGCCGGCGTCAGCTTCGAGAGCGGCGCATCGCGCGAGGCGACGGGCGCGTACAGCAGCGCCATTTTCATCCACTCCGCGTCCGCGACGGTCTTGCCGAACTGCTTCTCGATGAACAGCAGCGCGAGGAAACGCGAAAGTCCTTCGCGCACGACTCCCGCGCCGTCGCCTTCTATGCTCACGGTGCCGCCAATCCAGAGCCGCGCCACCGAGTCGGCAATCGAAAGGGCCGTCGAGGAGTCGAGCTTCTGGCGTCGGAAGGCTGCGTGGTCGAGCAGGAGCGTGCCCGTCGCGTCGAAGCCCGCGCCGCGACGAACGCCGACGAGCCGCACGGGGCTGTCGGGCGCGGGGCCGAGCAAGGTAGCGTAGAACGTGCGCGCCGCGGCGGCGAGCGAGAGGAGCGATTCAGCCGCGCGTCGCTCGTCCGCGCTCGCGCCCTGATGGAGCATCGCGCTGAAGCCTTTCGCGTCGCCCGCGCCTTCGACGGCGTCCCACCTGCCCGTGATGAAGAACGGCTGCGCGTTGAGCGTCTGCGCGAAGCCGCCCGCGCTCACCTTGCCCGTCGAAACGCTCGTCTCGCCGTTTGCCAGTCCGCTCACGGTGAGATGCAAGGGCGCGTAGTCCGCGCCGCGCGGCGCGAGGGGCGTGTTCGGCGTCGGATACCAGCTCGACAGCGGAAGAAACTGCAAGCCTTCGGGCGTGACCGAAGCGACGCCTGAGTTTTCGGCGACGGGTATGCGATAGTTGAAGGTGGCCGTTATCGTTCCGCCCGGAGGGATGCTCGCGGGCAGCGCCAACTGCGCGGTCTGCAATTTCGTGCGCGCGTCTTTGCCTGACGTGAAGCGCGCGGCATCACTTCCGATGCTCGCCGACTCGATCTTCGCGTCGGGGTTGATACGCACGGTCAGCGTGCGTCCCGCGCCCGTGCCGACGTTACGCACAGACAACACCGCGCGGGCCACGAGAGCGCGCTCCGCGCCGGACGCGCCGGACGCGTTCACGTTGATGTCGTACTGCAAGACCTGCCAGGCGGGCACGCCCTCGGCGGGCTGCTGCGCGCGCGCAACGCAGAGAGGCAGGAGGCAAAAAGTTAAGAGTAGAAGTTTGACGACGCGGGTTTTATTCATAACTCATTCAAGCAGGATCAATCTACGAGTCCCTTCGAGGCTCGTTGAATAATTCCTTAAACCACAGATTGCGCGGAACGCCCGACCAACTCGTGAAGCTCTCGAAGGGTTTTAAGCAGCGCGGCCAAGCGCGGGAGCGGGAGCGCGTTCGCGCCATCGGAGAGTGCGCGTTCGGGCGCGTCGTGAACTTCCATGAAGACCGCGTCAACTCCGCAGGCGACGCCCGCGCGCGCGAGCGGTTCGATGTATTCGGGAAGCCCGCCCGTTGCATTTCCCAATCCGCCCGGCAGTTGCAGGCTGTGCGTCACGTCGAAGACGACGGGCGCACCGAAGCTCCGCATGATTGGAAACGAGCGCATGTCAACGACGAGGTTGTTGTAGCCGAACGTCGCGCCGCGCTCGGTGAGCAGAAGCTTTTCGCAGCCCGCGTCGCGCGCCTTCTCGACGATGTTGCGCGCGTCCTGCGGCGCGAGGAACTGCCCCTTCTTGACGTTGACCGCGCGGCCCGTCCGACAGGCCGCGACTATAAGGTCTGTCTGGCGGCAGAGGAACGCGGGGATTTGCAGAACGTCCGCGACCTCCGCCGCCTCTTCAACTTGAGAGAGATCGTGTACGTCCGTCAGAACGGGCAGGCCGGTCTCTTCTTTGACTGCGCGCAGCGCGTCTAGTCCCTCGCGCATTCCGGGGCCGCGATAGCTCGCGTGCGAAGAGCGGTTGGCCTTGTCGTATGAAGCCTTGAAGACGTAGTCGAGTCCGGCGTCCTGCGTTCGCCGCCGGCACTCGCGCGCCATCATAAGGACGTGCTCGCGCGATTCGACGACGCACGGCCCCGCGATTATCGTCAGGCGACCGTCGCCGAACGTCGCGTCTCCGACCTTGAAAGATTTCATCAACGGCTGTCTCGATTGTTCGCTCACTGCTGTCTGTTTCCTTCGTTCGTCTGCCCGCCGCCTTCGCGTTTGATTTGGCGGCGCAGGTCGCGCAGCGTGTTCTCGACGCGGGCGCGATTGTCGCGGCTCTCGTTGCGCGGAGCTTGCTGCAAGTAGGTCTCGAACTCTTTGATTGCTTCGGCGGGTCGTTCGGTCTGTTGATACAGAAGGCCGAGGTTGTAGTGCGCGTATGCGAAGTCGCCGCCGCGTTGGTTGACGGCCTCGCGGAAGGCCGCTTCCGCGCCCGTATAGTTCTTCTGCCGAACGAGCGCGACGCCGAGACTGTGTAGAGAGTCGGGGTCGCGCCCTTTGTTCTGCTCGATGGCCTTTCCGAATGCGTCCGCGGCATCTTTCGCGCCGTCGGGAGTGTTGAGAAGAATGCTGCCTATCTGGTAGTAGGCGTCGGGGTAATCTCCGCTACGGCTTTTGATGGCGTCGCGGTAAGCTGCGACGGCCTTTTCATTGTTTCCCAGCTGTTGGAGGGCAAAGCCGAGGTTGTATTGCGCGGTCGGGAAGTTGCCGCCGCGCTGCTCGACGGCCTTGCGGAACTCTTCAACCGCCGCCGGGAACTGTCCCTTAAACATCAACGCGCGGCCAAGACGGTTGTGTGCGCTCGGAAAGTCGGGTTGCAGCTCGACGGCGCGGCGCAGGTCGCGTATGGCTGCGTCGTAGCTGCGTATGGAGAGAAAGTAGGTGCCGTTCTCGTAGAACTCGGCTGCGTTTCGCGGCTGCTGCACCATCGCGCCGCGCGGGGCCGCGCCCGCGGCAGAGAGTGTGCGGCCAAGTGCATCCTCCGACTCGTCTGCTTGCGCGGGCAACGCGCTACTACTTTGCGCGGGCGGGCGCAGCAGCAGAACCGCGCCGAAGACGAGAAGCAGTCCGACACAGATCGCGGCGACGAGGATGGGCGGCTGCGTCAACCAACGCTTCCACGCGAGTCCGCGTGGGCCGCTTTGCGCTCGCGCACGCGCCGCGTCAACGTGCGACTCGGCGCGCTGCGATGTTGATGAAGATGCTGCTGACGAAACCGAGGGGTTTGAGGAGGCCGCGCGCGCCGACTCGTCTCCGACGTTTGAAGCGGCGACCGACGAAGCCGCGAGCGGCCTTCCCGAAGTATCGCGCAGGGGCTTCTCGTCGGTCGTCGCGCCGGCCTCGCCCGTCAGGTTGGCGCGGTTGCGGCGCAGCCGTTCGATGTCAATGATGAGCCTGCCCGAAGGCGTCTCGGTGCCCGCGTCTCGAAGCGTCTCGATTGTCGGTGCGCTGAAGCCTCCGGCGTGCTCAAGGCCGAGCCGTTCAGCCGCGGAGAACAACTCGCGCCGGAATTCGCCCGCGTCGTTCGGACGATCACCGGGGCTTTTCTCAAGCGCGTGGAGCGTGATTGCTTCGAGCGCGGGCGGGACGGCGGGCACCGTCTCGCGCAAGGGTCGCGGGGTTTCCGAGGAGTGCTGGAGCGCGAGCGCGAGCGGCGTCGTGCCCGTGAAAGGCGTCTGCCCGGTAAGCATCTCGTAGAAGATGACGCCGAGGCTGTAGACATCGGACGCGGGCGTGAGCTGCGCGCCGTCGCACTGTTCGGGCGACATGTAGCGCGGCGTGCCGATCATCACGCCCGTGCCGGTTAGCGTGTCAACGGGATTTCCTTCTTCGCCGCCCGCGAGTTTTGCGATTCCGAAGTCAAGAACCTTGACGATGTAGGGGGCGTCGTGACGCTGTACGAGAAAGATGTTGCCGGGCTTGAGGTCGCGGTGGATGATTCCGGCTTCGTGCGCGGCTTCGACCGCCGCGGAGATTTGAAGCATCAAGGATACTGCGCGCGCCGCGTCGAGCGGGGCTTCGTGCGCGAGGATGTCGCGAAGCGGGCGGCCTTCGAGCAGCTCCATCACGATGTAGACCAGTCCGTCGCGCGTCTCGCCGAAGTCGGTCACGGCGACGGCGTTCGTGTGCTGCAAGCGGCCCGCCGCGCGAGCCTCGCGCCTGAAACGCTCCTTCGCCGCCTCGTCCGTGACGAGGCGCGAGTTGAGAACCTTTACGGCGACGGGACGCTCGATAAGCAGATGCGTCGCGCGGTAGACCGTGCCCATGCCGCCCTCGCCCATGCGCGCGTCGAGACGGTACTTGTCATCAAGCACGTGACCGATGAGCGGGTCGAGCGGCGTTTCGTCCACGACTGTAGAGTCCGCACTCAAAGGCGTGCCGTCGTCAGGGCAGACGGTCACGTCCGTCGCAAAGCTTCGACCGCATTTAGGGCACTGGAGCATAAGTCTCAAAAGAGAGAGGCGGAAGCCCGACCGTAAGGGAGGGCGTCGCTACAATGAGTAAAGACGCCCTCCCTTACGGTCGGGCTTCCGCCTCGTGCTTTCGATCATTCCGTGTTCGGGTTGACCTCTTCCTTGACCTCTTGGCTGTCGGGATTCTCAGCGCCCGGCAGCGGAGAGCCTTCAGCGGGCTGCCCCTCGATTTTGTCGGTCGGGCTTTGAATCTCCAAGGGCTTGCGCTCGCCCGTCATCGTCCCGTCTCCCAAATTGTCGCTCATGAATGCCTCCTATTGTTCATTTATTTCAATCATCACCTGCCAAAGCCTGTGCGCGCTCGTGCGTGGGGCTTTCAGTCTCGCCCGCCTCTTCCACCGTCGCCTCGTCGCGCATGCGATTACGGTACGCCGCCTCGACGAAGGAAGCAAACATCGGATGCGGCGCGAGCGGCTTCGACTTGTATTCGGGGTGAAACTGGCAACCGAGGAACCACGGATGCACTTCGCGCGGCAACTCGACCATCTCCACGAAGCGACCGTCCGCCGAGACTCCGCCGAAGACGAGTCCGGCGCGCTCAAGCTGTTCGCGGAACTCCGGGTTGAACTCGTAGCGGTGTCGGTGTCGCTCGCTTATCTCCTGCGCGCCGCCGTAAATCTCGCGCGCAAGACTGTCTGGCGCAAGCAGGCACTGCCACGCGCCGAGCCGCATCGTCCCGCCCATCTCCTCGACGCCGACGAGGTCGCGCAGCTTGAAGATGACCGGGTACGGCGTCTCTGCGTCGAACTCGGTCGAGTCCGCGCCCGAAAGTCCGCAGACCGTGCGCGCGTACTCGATGACCGCCGTTTGCATTCCGAGACAGATGCCGAAGTAAGGCGTGCGCGTCTTGCGCGCGTATGAGATGGCGCGGATCATGCCGGCCACGCCGCGCTTGCCGAAGCCGCCGGGGACGAGTATCGCGTCGAAGTCGCGCAGGCGCTCTTCATAGTCTTCGTTTATGAGGCTCTCGGACTCGACCCAGCGCACGTCAACGCGCAGGTTGTTCGCGACGCCGCCGTGCGTTAAAGCCTCGCGCAGAGACTTGTAAGAGTCTTCAAGCTCGACGTACTTGCCGACGATGCCTATGGTGACGTTGCCCGCCGAAGGGTCGCGTATCGTCGCGACAAGCTCGCGCCAGCGCGTGAGGTCTGCGTTCGGGGCGCGCTCTGAAAGTCCGAGCGCGCTCACAATCTGATCGTCTAACGCCTGCTCGTGAAACGCGAGCGGCACTTCGTAAATCGTGCCCACGTCTTCGGCGGCGATGACGGCCTGCTCTTTGACGTTGCAGAAGAGCGCGATCTTCGAGCGCAGCTCGCGCGAGAGCGGATGCTCCGAGCGGCAAAGAAGTATATCTACGGCGATGCCTATCTCGCGAAGGTCGCGGACGGAGTGCTGCGTCGGCTTCGTCTTCAGCTCGCCCGCAGCGGCGATGTATGGGACGAGCGTGAGATGCACGAAGACCGCGCCTCTCTCGTTGTTCTGCCGCTCCTCGTTACCCATCTGGCGTATCGCTTCTAAAAACGGAAGGCTTTCGATGTCGCCCACCGTGCCGCCGATCTCGACGATGACGACATCGGGATTCTCCTTTTCGGCTGCGGCGCGAACGGCGCGCTTTATCTCGTCCGTGACGTGCGGGATGACTTGAATCGTCTTGCCGAGGTAGTCGCCGCGCCGCTCCTTCTCGATGACGGAGAGGTAGATTCTGCCCGTCGTCCAGTTGTTCGAGCGCGAGAGGCGCGCGTGCGTGAATCGTTCGTAGTGGCCGAGGTCGAGGTCTGTCTCCGCGCCGTCGTCCGTGACGAAGACCTCGCCGTGCTGGAAGGGCGACATCGTGCCGGGGTCAACGTTTATGTACGGGTCGAGCTTGATGCAGGTGACAGTCAGGCCGCGCGCTTCGAGGAGGCAGCCGATTGAGGACGCCGCCAACCCCTTGCCCAGACTCGAAACCACGCCGCCCGTCACGAAAATGTATTTAGGCATCGTCTCCCTCTTCCTTTTGTTCTTCGACCGTTAGCTCCGAGTCTTCCTTCTTCGCGCCCGGCTCATCGCCCTCGCCCTTCTTCTCTTCGTCGTTGTAGAAGCCCGCCTTCAAATCCCTCTGCACCTCGATTGCCTCGACGGCCTTCGGGTTCATGAGTT